>JAYEJJ010000054.1:0-23272 GCA_034660495.1 Thermodesulfobacteriota bacterium
TACCCTCTTGGAATACTATCAGCTATTTTGATCGCAATAGCCATGAATTCAATGGAGACTTTATAAACATCTATTTTTTCATGATCTAACATTATGAATTATTACTCCGTTTACGTTTACGTTTACGTTTACGAGCACGAGCACGTACAGGACGGGTCTTGGACCCGTATCCGGACTTTCAGTCCTTAATTTCAACCCACCGTCTTTAGACGGTGGTTGTTGAGTTTTCATCAAATCTGTTGAAAAACACCTTTTCTGTCTGCAGGGATGCTTTGGGATGGGGCGGTTTAACATGGTCAGGATATCCAATTGCCATAATGGATTCAATTTTTATGGTTTCTGGGATATTGAGAAGATTCCTGATATAGGTTTCTGCACTCATATCCCGGTTGTGGGCTCTTTTTCGTATCTGTATCCAGCAGGAGCCCAGGTCCAGGGCTTCAGCGGCCAGGTGGATAAATATGGAGGCAATGGAGGTGTCTTCCACCCAGACATCACTTTCTTCTTCACTGGCACAGACCACAATGCCAAGGGGGGCATTTTTCAGAAAAGAGGCACCGTGGGGTTTTGATGCTGACAATTTTTCAGGCATGTCCGGGTCATCAATTACAATAAACCGCCACGGATTCAAGCCCCTTGAAGAAGGGGCTCTGAGTGCGGCTTCCATAAGGCTTTTAATTTTTTCTGTTTCAATTTTTTCAGGCCTGAAACGTCTCTGGGACCTTCTTTTTTTTATCAGTTCAAAAAACATTTATTCTCCCTGGATTCATGTTTAATACATGCGGGTGATATCACATGCGGGTGATATCAATGGTGCCTCTGGACTGCATCTCATTGAATTTTTTCGTTAAAATTGTCTTAAACTGCTTTCTGGTAACCGGCCACAGCAGCAGAAGGCCGCCTGCATCGGTTAAAAATCCCGGTGTAATGAGAATGATACCGGCAATCAATATGATCAGTGCATCGACTAAATCGTCTGCCGGCATGATTCCCTGCTCCAGGCTGGATCTTACCCTGAGCATGGTCTGTATGCCTTCCATCCTTGCCAGCCAGGCGCCGAAGAACCCCGTGGCAATGACAATGAGGATGGCGTTGAATCCGCCGATAACCGCCCCGATCTTTATGAGAAGATAGAGTTCGATCACTGGAATCAGGGTGAAACACAAAAAGAGTTTTAAAAGCATCCTGGGTTATATCTCCTGATTTTTTCAGACCAGAGGATCATGGACGGCAATGATCATGCCGTATCCGCCCTGGATGTTTCTGGTCTGGGTAATTCCATTGGCCGCCAGAATCTTCTGGATCTCGTATGATCTCGGACCAGACCCGCACAGCAGACAAAGCGGTTCATCCCCTGGCACTTCATGGATTCTTTCAATGAATTCTTCCTGGGGAATGGAGATCCATTGGCTGCCGTATTTTTCAACAAAGGGGTCTGCCTGAATATGGCTTCTCACGTCAAGGACCCGGGTGTTTCCCTGTTCAAATTCCTTCAGAAAGTCAAGGGCATCAACAGGGACATGGCTTCCCTGGATGGTATTGTCAAGGCAGTTGCCGGCATTGTTGACAATATCCATGGCTGAGGAGTAGGGCGGCGCATAGGCTACCTCAAGGGAGCAGATATCGCTGATGGTTGCCCCGAACTGAAACAGGGGAGCGATTGCGTCCACCCTGGCCTTAACCGCATCGCCCTGGGGGCCGGCAGCTTCCACACCAAGGATTTTTCGGGTGCTGCGGTCGGCAATCAGCTTCATATACATGAATTGTGAATCCGGATAGAAATGGGCCCGGTCCGACTGGGCGACAATGGTATATACCGGATCAAACCCGGCATCCCTTGCCTGGTTTACGGTCAGACCGGCTTTGGCAAATCCCATGCCGAATATTTTGATACAGAACGTGCCCACTGTGCCCTTGAACTGTTCACACCCCTTGTTTAAATTTGTGGCCAGAATTCTTCCCTGACGGTTGGCAAGGGAGCCTAAGGGCATTAATGTGGACTGTCCAGTGATGATGTTTTCAACCTCAACACAGTCACCGCCGGCATAGATATCAGGGTCTGTGGTCTGCATGGTTTTATTGACAATAATACCCCGGCTTTTTCCAATGGCAAGGCCTGCTTCTGCAGCCAGTTCTGAATTGGGTCTTACCCCGGCAGCCAGGATAACAAGGTTGCACTCAATGGTGCTTGTCCCGGTTTCAACGGAAGTTACGCCCTTGTCCCTGTCACCATTGATACGCAGCACTTTTTCCGATACCATGACATTAATGTCATTTTCTCTGAGCTCCTTTTCAGCGATGGCGGCAAGATTTCTGCCAAGGGCTGCGGGCAGCACATGATCAGCCATTTCAATGAGGGTGGTTTCAATGCCCCACAAATCTGTCAGCGCCTCTGCCATTTCAATGCCGATGGCACCGGCACCGATAACAACAGCGCTTTCCACTTCTCCTTTGGATATTTTTTCTTTAATAGCTTCAGCATGGTGGAGGTTGGACACCACAAAGACATCAGGAAGGTCAGAGCCTGGAAAAGGGGGTCTTACAGGAGTTGCTCCCGTGGCCAGAACAAGTTTGTCATATTCAATGTGTTCATCCCTGTTTTCCCGTAAATGGCGTATTAGAACTTTTTTTTCCCTTTTGTCGATTGAGAGGGCTTCCACTTCGCTTAAAACCTCTACACCCTTGGTTTTGCGGAAAAATTCACTGTCCCGGACCATATGGGCATGGGTGGAGTAAAGTCCCTCAAGATCCGAGACATCACCGCCGACATAATAGGGAATGCCGCATCCGCCGTAGGATATAAGACTGTCTCTGTCTATGAGGGTGATTTCTGCATCAGGATCAAGCCGTCTTAGTCTGCACGCCACTTTTGGCCCCAGGGCCACTGCTCCGATAATGATGATACGTTCTGGCATTGTTACTCCTTATTTCTTGTTTCCGGTTTTTTTTCGGTCTGACCGTTTACCAAATAGTTTTTATGTTTCACAGCAAAGGCTATTGTTTTATATAACTCACATGATGCACACACAGCATCACAACAAACCATGAAACTTGAATTTTGCCGCGTCTTGTTTCTTGTTTCTTGTATCTTGTTTCAAGTTTCTTATAAACCAGCATGCACAGCGTGCTCACAACAAACCATAAAAGCCGTCAGCTGTCAGTACCGGGCAGGAAATAATTTGTAATTGTTTACTGAAATCTAATAACTGACGGCTGACGGCTTTTATATAAAAAAGTTGTTGAAGGCTGCACTGCAATATCTTTCTATATTATTACAAAATTTCATTTTTGCATATAATATTTTTTTATTTTTAATCTGAAATAGGGATCATTCTTTTTTATGGTTTCATTTTTTATGACCTGGTAGGATAATTTTGGAAGGATTTTAAAGATCTGATCCAGCAATTCAGGATCATTCCAGACCACTTCAAGGATCTCTCCCCCGGTTAGTTCCTTAAAGGCATTACTGACTTTAAGAAGGGCAAAAATAGAGATCGATCCTCGAAGGTCCAGATGAATCATTTCAGTTCCTCTTTTCCCCTTGCTTCGAAGCTGCCGGTAATTATGTCAAAACCTTAGAGGCAACAAGCATCGCGGGTTCGAGCGTGCGAGTGATAAAACTGGATTTTTTAGCTTTACCTGTTTTTGCGAGCTCATCAGCCATCTCCACGCCAATAAAACGTGTCCTTTCGGTAGGCCTGCGCACGCCTGCCGAAAGGACACCGTTTTTGGAGGGGCCGGCTCCATCCGGTGACTGCTTCGTACGCTCTTTGGCACGACCGCTGAAAAGCAAAAAAATCGGGGTGCCTAATAAAAACCCAAGCACCCCGGCACGGCTATCTAAAAATTTTTATGCCTGCGCACGGTTGCGGAAAAAACACAGCTTTGACTCTAATTTTTAAAAAGTCACAGCCTCATTAGTTTGTAGATTTCTCCAGCCTAACGGCACAAATTTTCAGTTCAGGCACACCAGCTACAGGGTCTAAGGCATCAATGGTTAAAAGGTTTACAGCTATATCAACAGAATAGAATGTCGTGTAGACCATTTTTTCATCCACAGTATCCGTCAGTAAGACCGGCAAACAAACTTCGCCTCTGCGGGAAATGACCTTAACCGCCTCACCATCGCTTACTCCCAGTTTTTGTCCATCTGAAGGATGAACCTGTAAGAAATCCTTAGAAGACAGTCCCGACAGAATTTGGGACTCCTGCGTATAGGCCCCGGTATGCATATGACAAAGTGATTTGCCTGTAGTCAGAACAAATGGATACTCTTCATCCGCCAATTCTGCCGGATCTGCATATTCAGCCGGGAAAAACTGGCCTTTCCCTGATTTAGTATTAAATTTATCTTTCCACAGATATTTTGTCCCCGGATGTTCCTTATCCGGACAAGGCAGTTGAAGGGCTCCCTTATCCAGACGTTCATAAGAGATACCCCCGTAAGGAGGCGTCAAGGAAGATATCTCCTCCATAATCTCTTTTGGATGATTATAGTTCATCTCGTAACCCATGCGGTTACTGATTTGACTTATTATTTTCCAATCCGGCATGCTATTGCCTACCGGGACAACAGCCTGGTTTACTCGCTGCACCAATCGAGCCCCGTTTATAAACGTTCCGTCTTTTTCGGCAAAAGTTGAAGCCGGCAGGACCACATCAGCCATTTCTGCAGTATGGGTCATAAAAATATCCTGCACAACAACAAATTCCATGTCTTCAACCGTTTGACGCAACTTATTCAAGTTAGGGCCGCTTCTTGCAGGATTACCTCCCATCACATACAGGCCTTTCACCGCCCCTTGAGTCAAAAACATGGTTGACAGATTCTTGCCTGGTTCAGAGGAAAGCTTACACCCCCAAGCCTTTTCAAATTTTTTATTTATTTCCGGATTATTAACCGGTTGGGCTCCGGGAAAAACATTGGGCACACATCCCATATCACCGGCCCCGCTCCCATTGTTCTGTTTGGCTATGGGGTTTACTCCGGCCCCTTTTTTGCCTAAATTTCCTGTTAAAAGAGCCAGATTGCAAATAGCGGAAACACTATTGGTACCGTAACTATGCTGAGTAACCCCCATACCATACATAATGGCCGCCCGATCGGCCTTAGCATACAGCCTTGCCGCGTCTATGATCTTTGCTTTGGGAACACCTGAGATTTTCTCCACCTTTTCAGGCGTATAGCCGGAAACTACCTTTTTTAATTCCTTAAAACCGTCAGTCCTGCTTTTAACAAATTCGCGATCATATAGATCTTCTCTTATAATCACGTTCATCATTGCGTTTATCCAGGCTACCTCGCTGCCAATCCTGGGCCTGAGCCAGACATCGGCATATTCGGACATTTCCAGTTTTCTGGGCTCCATAAAGATGAGCTTTAGTTTACCCGACTTGACCCGCCTTTTTACTCTATCAGCACCAACAGGATAATTTTCCGCCAGATTCAGGCCCATGACGATCAAAACGTCAGCTCTTTCATCAACATCTAGAGGGTTGGTCATTGCTCCTGCACCAAAAGCTCTACCTAAGGCAACACCCGTTGGTGAATGACAAAAACGAACACAAAAATCAACGTTGTTGTTCCCAAAACAACAGCGGGCAAATTTTTGAAAAAGATAACATTCTTCTGTCGTTGTCTTGGCTGAAGCAACTGCGCCTAAAGAATCATTTCCGTATTTTTCTTTTATCTCCTTAAACCTTTTGGCGACCAGATCAAGGGCTTCATCCCAATTCGCCTCTTCGAATCGACCATTTTTTTTGATTAAAGGATTTGTCAGTCTGTTTTGACTATTAACAAAATCCATACCGAAACGGCCTTTAACGCAGAGATGGCCCTTATTAATAGTATTTTCATCCTCTACACCGTAAACCTTTACTATTTTGTTGTCATTTGTCCAAAGCTCCATCTGGCAACCACCACCGCAATGGGGACAGGTCGTCCTAACCTTGTTCAATTCCCAGTTTCTACCCTGAAAACGTGCCGGTTTTTCAGTCAATGCTCCGGTCGGACAGGCCTGAACGCATGCTCCACAGGATCTGCAATCGGTTTGGTTTAAAGGTTCGTTTAATCCGGAAGTTACAGCCAATCTAGGCCCTCTTCCACTGAATTCCAGGATGTTGTTCCCGGTAATTTCCCGACAAGCCCTAACACAACGCCCACACAGGATACATTTATTAGGATCCCTAATGATAACCAGGCTGGAATCATCTATGGGAAGCCTTTCCTTATTAACAGGAAAGCGAATCTTATCAATCCCAAATTGATAAACAAGTTCTTGAAGTTCACACGTCCCATTGCTTTCGCAAGTCATACAATTATGCTCGTGTTCAGACAAGAGCATTTCCAGATTTGTTTTGCGCAATTCATTGATTTCTTCATCTTCAGTAATTACTTCCATACCACCACTGACCTGAGTGCAGCATGATGGTACCAATCCCCGCATACCCGTCACCTTGACCAAACACAGTCGACAGACGCCAACCGGGCTCAGGCCTTTTTTATGGCACAAATGAGGTATTTGAATACCATTCTCTATACAAGTATCTAATAGATTGGAACCTTCTTCAGCCTTGATTTTTTTCCCGTTAACTATAATTTCAAGCATTTGTTTTACCTCCATCACAGCGAAGACATCTTCCAGCTTCTTCCTGGGCCTCTTCCTGGGAATACGTATATAATGTTTCCTCGAAATTTCTCACTCTTAAGCCGGGATCATTTTCCTTAACCTGAATTTTGGCCTTTTCCTGCGGCTCTATTTCCGGTGCAAGGGGTACTATATACCTCTCCGGGTCCTTACGGGCCAAAACCGGATCCAAAGCCTCACCATCAATGTATTGTCTGATGGAAAAAGCAGCTCTTTGTCCAGCGGCTACCGCATCAACTACGGTCAACGGGCCGGTTACCGCATCACCTCCGCTAAACACGCCATCTTTGTCTGTTTTAAGGGTGTAGGAATCAACTTCCAGTCTCCCGTCTCTTTGAGCCTTAATCCCTGATTGGACTAAAGTTCTGCTTTCAGGGACCTGACCAATTGATTCAATAACGGTATCCGCTTTCAGGGTAAATTCAGTTTCTTCCAGTTGACAAGGTTTTTTTCGACAACTGGCATCAAAGTCTCCCAGCTCCATTTTCTGACATTCAATCTTTTGGACTCTTCCGTTGCCCAGTATACGTACCGGCTGAGACAGACAATCAATGCAAACCCCTTCTTCTTCAGCAGCCTTGATATCTTCCAAAATAGCCGGCATATCGCATTCTTCACGTCGATATACCAGTCTTACTTCAGCACCAAGCCGTCTGGCTACCCGAGCACAGTCCACGGCACTATTGCCTCCGCCGACCACTACGACCTTTTTGCCGATATCCGGCAGTTTTCCGGCCTGAAGTTGGCTTAAAAATTGTGTACCCATATAAACGCCCTGCAAGTCTTCTCCGGGAATATTCATTTTCCTTTCCCCATGGGCACCAATGGCCAAAAATATTGCTTTATAACCGCTATCTATTAGTTTGTCCAGGCTGTCTACCTTGCTGTTTAGCTTTATTTCCACTCCCATCTGTTTTATTTGTTCGATTTCGTATTGAAGTATTTTCTTAGGCAGCCTGTATTCAGGTATTCCAACGGCCATCATGCCTCCGGGGACGGACAATGCTTCAAAAATAGTCACCTGAAACCCCTCAATGGCCAAATCATAAGCAGCCCCAATACCAGCCGGGCCTGAACCAACTATAGCTATCTTATCTTTTCTAGGATTTTTTTGAGGCGGATTATAAACAATCCCATGCTCATACGCATAATCGGCCACAAACCTTTTGACCTCCCGAATAGCCAGGGGGTCATCCAACATCCTGCGTTCACATTTGCCTTCGCATGGATGAGGACACACCCTGCCAAGAATCATGGGAATGGGATTGGTTTGTTTGATTACCTTATAAGCCTCCTCATACTTTCCCTCTTTGACCAGGGCCATATAGGCAGGAATATCCTGATGGATAGGACAAGCATTGCGGCATCTGGTCTCGAACAATCCCGCACAGACACCGGCAGGACAACGCTTTTGAATAATATGGGCTTCGTATTCATCTCTAAAATGCCGTATCGTGCTAAACGTCGGGCTGGCTGCCGTCTGACCCAAAGCACACAAAGCAGTCTTTTGGACGGTAGTGGCTAACTCTTTTAGCTTATCTATATCCTCAAGTTTTCCCTTCCCCTGAACAATACCTTCAAGGATGTCAATCATCAAAGGCAGACCCCTGCGACAGGGTAGACATTGCCCACAGGATTCATCCCGATCAAATTCAAGAAAAAACTTGGCAGTATCAACCATACAGGCATCTTCATCCAGAACTACCATCGCTCCGGAACCCATAATACAATCGATTTCCTTTAAGGATTCATAGTCAATAGGCATATTCAAATGCTTGGCCGGCACACAGCCTCCGGAAGGCCCCCCTAATTGAACAGCTTTAAACCGCTTGCCGCCGGGAACTCCCCCCCCTATATCAAAGACGACTTCACCCAGAGAGATGCCCATGGGCACTTCTATTAATCCAGGTCTCTCAATTTGTCCGGTCAAGGAAAAGACTTTTGTCCCTTTGGTACTTTCCGAACCAATGAAGGACCACCATTTTGCCCCTTTTCGTATAACAATGGGAATATTGGATAAGGTCCCAACATTATTTAAGACTGTAGGTTTATCAAAGAGTCCTTTTTGGGCCGGAAAAGGAGGTCTATGTCTTGGAGTGCCTCTTTTTTGCTCCAGGGAAGTCAGGAGTGCCGTTTCTTCACCGCAGACAAAGGCCCCGGAACCAAGAAACAGTTCTATGTCAAAATCAAAGGAAGATCCCATTATCCCTTTGCCTATCAGGCCGTATTCTTTGGCCTGGTCAATTGCCTTTCTCAAAGTCTCAACTGCCAGGGGATATTCGGCTCTGATATATATATAACCTTTATTGGCGCCTATGGCATACCCCCCTATGGCCATGCCTTCCAGGACTGCATGGGGATTGCCCTCCAATTCTGAACGATTCATATAAGCCCCGGGATCTCCTTCGTCGGCATTGCAGACCATATATTTTTGATCCCCTTGAGCTTGATATGCAAAATTCCATTTTACTCCGGTAGGAAAACCGGCACCACCACGCCCTCTTAAGCCTGAATCCGTGACCTCTGCTATAACATCTTCCTGCTTAGTTTGTAAGGTCTTACCCAAGGCCTGATATCCATCATAATAAATATAGTCATCAATTTTGAAGGGATCGATTTTCCCAAGTAAATCGGTAATCCTTTTTTCCTGCCGATTAAAAAAAGGGATATCCGTGTCAATAACATGTTCTTGAGTTACTTGCCCTCCTATAAAATGTTTTTCCACAATTTGGTTAACTTTATCTGAATTTAGATATCCATACAGAGTCTTTCTTCCATTCGATTCAATCACACTGATATAAGGCTCTATATAACAGCAACCAATACAAGAATGCTCTAATATGACTAGATCATCCAGTCCCTTGTTTTTTTGAGCTTTTTTGAGTGTTTCTAAAACTTCCCTAGCCCCGGAGGCAAAGCCACAAGTCCCTTCATGGACAATAACCTGAGTTTTCTGGGAAAGTTTCTCTTTGTTTTCTTCTATCCTTTTTTTAAGGACTTCAAGGCCACTAACTGATTGAATTAACATGATATTCCCCCTCATTTATACCTTCTCAGGATTTCCTTAACTTTTTCCGGCTTCATTTTCCCATATACAGTGCCGTCCACCAACATAACCGGGCCAATGGCACAACATCCAACACATCTTACGATATCCATAGAAAATTTTCTATCAGGAGTCGTCTGGCCCGGTTTGATACCATATCTTTCAACAATTTCATTTAGAATATTCTTTGCCCCCTTTACATAACAAGCTGTCCCAAGACAAACATCTATACTGTGTCTACCAGGAGGATAGAGTCGAAAAAAATTATAAAAGGTCAATATGCCAAAAATATGACTCACCGGAACTCTTAATTTTTTTGCTAAAAACTTCTGGGAATCCCCAGGAACATATCCCAATTCCGCCTGGATATCTTGAAGCATTTTAACCAGATTCTTAGAGTCATAGTCGTTCTTCTCCAAGATCTCTTGAGTCTTTTGGATCTCTTCATTGCTTTGATTTGCTGTATCTTCCATGAAAGTCCTCCAGTAAATTTAATAAGTTTAGAGCCTTTATACTATATTAATTAATTCATTAAATCAAAGGCAATATCTATTTAGAACATATCCATCTATTTTTCTCAGTGTCACCGAAATATTCCCTTTTCGAGGCCGCAGGTTTTTTCAAGGAAAAAAGTGCGATCAAAATTTTCGATATGTGTTTGGAACATAAGAAACGATATTGAGACCGGCATCTTTGGGCAATGGGATCAAGAATGCCTTTTTTATAAATTCCGCATTGTTCCATTGACCCTGTACATTTTTGATCAAAGCATTTTGAAAAGTTAAGAAGTCTGCAGGATTCTCCTATTGCTTCAGAGGCCTTGTATCCAGTAGTTCGTTCCATTGCTGGATTCCAGGTGGGTTTACAGCCATTTGCGTTAAGCGTAAATACACCTTCTCCCATGGAATCCAACAGCCTTTCAGCAAACTGTTTACTCCATACTGTATACGGCTCGCATACTTTATACCGGTTGGTTTCCATTTTTTCTCCGCTCTCCGGCAGATACCGTCAGGACGCAAAAAACATCTGCCACGCTGATCATTCAAGGGTTGTTTTTGTGATGCTGCTTTTTTTCGTCAGCCGGTTCTGCTATGGTGCCTCCATACACGGCAGCCTTTTAACATTTAACCTTAATCCGCAAGGGTTAAGGCTGTAGAATAATACCGGCTGATGTCCCCGAGATAATCCTGCAAATTTAATGCCGGAGGTGAAATTTATCCCTTTGCCTTTTGGTTTTGGCTGAATTGGCCTGATACCCAGCCTGTATTTTTTCTCTGTTGCGGACTTGCAGCGCCTCAAGGGATATGGTAGGCAGGTGAGAATTGTTTAATTTCTGAACAATTGATTGTTTATAAATGAAACACCTGTTTGTTGAAAAAATGAACACATAAGTTGTAAATGAAGGAAAGATGAGGTGGAGATGGTGGGAAGTGAGCTGAACCGGTATTGGAAAACTGTGGTTGAGACCATTCAGGATGCCCTTATGATTGTTGATACAGGGGGGATAATTCTCTTTGTCAATTCAGCCTTTGAAAGGATTACAGGGTATTCAAAGGAAGAGATCATCGGGAAATCCTGTTCTGTGCTGCGCTGCCGGTCCTGTGAAATCTCAAGGGAAAAGGGGGGGAGCAACTGGTGTGTGCTTTTCAGACATGGCCGGCTGAACAATCTGCACTCAACCCTTTTCCGCAGGGATGGCTCAGAGGTCAGCATTGTAAAGAATGCCTGCGTTTTCAAAGGGGATCAGGGAAAGGTGATGGGCGCTGTGGAAACCATTACCGACGTTAGCGATCTTGCGGCAAAGGATGCTGCTATTGAGGATTTCCGCAGACAGCTGGAGGACAGGGATAGTTTCCATGGTATGATAGGAAATTCATCGGCCATGCAGCAGGTGTTTGATCTGATATCCAATGCCGCCCTGTCTGATGCACCGGTTATTATTTACGGAGAAAGCGGCACAGGTAAGGAAATGGCAGCAAAAGCCATTCACGAAAAGGGCAGTCACAGGGATGAGCCCTATGTAAAGGTGAATTGTTCTGCCCTGAATGAATCTCTGCTTGAAAGCGAGTTGTTCGGTCATGTCAAAGGTGCGTTTACCGGGGCGGTGCAAAGCAGGCAGGGCAAGTTTGAAGCTGCCGGAAAAGGGGATATTCTTCTGGATGAAATCGGTGATCTGTCTCTGGCCACCCAGGTGAAACTGCTCAGGGTACTGGAAGACAAGGTGGTGGAAAAAGTCGGGGACAATAATCCGGTTAAGATCAGGGCCCGGGTGATTACCGCCACCAACAGGGACCTCAAGGCTCTGGTTGACCAGGGCAGGTTTCGTGAGGATTTTTATTACAGGATCAATGTGATTCCGGTTTTTATTCCTCCTTTAAGGGAGCGGGAAGGCGATCTGCCCCTGCTGGTTGAGTCTTTTTTCAGACGGCTGCAGCTGAAAAGCGGAAAACACAGCATAAAGGGGATTTCAAGTCAGGCGTTTGAGATTTTGATGACCTATCCGTGGCCGGGCAATGTCAGGGAGCTTAAAAGTGCGTTTGAATATGCCTTTGTTGCCTGTCAGAAAAAAATGATTGAACCGGTTCACCTGCCGGCCAATATCCTCAACCATGACAGGCCGGGTACCCCAAAGACACGGGCCGGGCGGCCTGATGTCGGGAAAAGTATTGATGAGATAAAAAAAACAAGACTTGTTGAGGCTTTGAATCAGACTGCAGGGAACAGAAGTGAGGCAGCCCGGGTCCTTGGCGTGTCCAGAACCACAGTATGGCATCAGATAAAAAAATACAAGATAGCCTGCAGTTCCTCGCACATGGCTTGATACCACAATATATATATAGGGTGAGAGCGTATCAATTCATCTGCTATGATATATAAGTACCTGGGCGGTGCTATTCAAAAAACGTGATGATCGAGTAATAAAGGAAAATTAATGAAAACAATAGAAATTGATACAGAGCCGGTGGCGCTTTGCAGGATATTGAAATTTGAAAACCTGGTGATGAGCGGGGGAGAGGCCAAACATGTGATTGCCAATGAAATGGTTTGCGTGAATGGAAAAGTTGAGACCAGAAAACAGAAAAAAATCTATTCAGGGGATATCATCCGTTTTGGTCCCCATACAATGAAGATTACCCTAAAAAAGAGAGATGCATGAAAAAGGAAGAAAAAAATATAAAAATCAGAAAAATAATTGACCAGATCATTTCCCATGCGGTTTCCCTGGGGGTCAGTGATGCAGAGATTATGGATACCGGTGAAATTCCTGTGGACAATAAATTTCCTGATTTCTGCAAAGATCCGCTGTGTCCGGGGTACAATCAGTCCATGAGCTGTCCGCCCCATGTTCAGGGGCCAGACTGGTTCAGGGACCATTTAAAAACGTTCAATTACGCCCTGGTATTTAAATTTGATGTCTCCTCATCTGTTCTCTTGTCCGAAGACCGTCATGACGTGACACGGCTGATACATGAAACAGCAGCGTCCCTTGAGCGCTTTGCCCGGGCAAAAGGATTAAAGCATTCCTGTGGATTTGCCGCAGGCTCGTGCAAACAGCTTTTCTGTTCTGAACACAGTCAATGCAGGGTGGTTTCAGGCAGGGAGAAATGCCGTCATCCTGACCTGGCAAGGCCTTCCATGTCCGGGATGGGGGTTGATTTTCTTGAATTGACAAAAAAGCTGAACTGGAAAATCAGTATGATAACCAAAAATACCGATGAGGAGGAAGTTCCGCTGGGGTTTATGGCAGGACTTGTTCTGCTGGGGTAAAAAAAAGCACCCCAGACCACTGGGTCAGAGGTGCTTTTTTCACACCCTGATTTTCAGGGTTATGTCGGGCTTGGTCATACCTTCGGCCAAATCGGCTGGTTTGTTGATCAACGGGGTCGGGCTTCGGTTATTACGCTTTTGACAAAGGACTCTGTTTAAAGGCAAATTTAAACAAAAGCGCAATAACCGAAGCCTGACCCCACCCCAGGGTGGCCGAGGCTATGATCAAGCCTGATATGTCTGTTTTTGAAATGTGACTTTATCCCGCAACAGCCCTGGTTCTGGCCTTGAGGATGGAGTCGATTTCCTTTAACACGGCATCTGATTTGGGAATTACCTGGTGTTCCTTTAAAAGTTTTCGCACCTTTTCATTGCATCGGGTGTAAAGGTCTTTGCTGCCGTTCTTCTCCCATGAATCAAAACGGGCCCGGTCAAAGAGTTCGGGTAGAAAATGAGCAGATTTAAAATGTTCAAATGTGTGGGGGTCTGTTAAAAACATGGATCCGTCAGGACCTGTTGCCACCCTGTCAATGATGTCCAGGGCAAGGGTAGCATCGTTTACCGGCAGCCCTTCTGTGAAAAAGCGGGCCATGGCTACCATTTCATCGGCCATGGTCAGCATTTCAAGGGAAGAGGTGTGGCCGGACTCAATATACCCCACATCATGGATCACATTGCAGCGGGACAGCATGGCCGTGATAATGGAAAGCATCCCTTCTGCCCCTGCCTGGGCGTCAATGATTTTGGAGTCTGTTGCACCGGCAAAGGACCATATGGGAAGATCGTAGATCTCATCTCTCATGTCTGCAAGGGCAGCCTGGGTAAGACTCCACTCTGTGCACCCGTATGAAACCACTGTGTGCTTCATATCCAGTACGCTCACATTGGGAGCAAAAAGAAAGGGGGACCCTTTTTTTGCCAGCTGATGAATCACAAGTCCAATGAGATTTTCAGCAATCCCCAGGGCAATGGCCCCGCTTAGGGTGACAGGGCCACCACCGCCTGCATTGCATCCCGAGGGAAGGCAGAGGGGGATCTTTTTTTCAGCACAGAAAATCAGTTTTTCCATTACATTTTTTGGATACTGCAAAGGACTGATGGCTTCTGAATAATTGAGCAGAAAGGGTTTTTTCTGGAATTCATCCTCACCCCCTGTCACAGCACAGGCGATGTCATAGATTTTCTTAATGTCCTCACCGCTGTCTGCTATAAAGGAAATGGGTTTATTGCTTTTTTTCACCATTTCTGCAAACACATGGACATATATATTATCTATGGGAACATCCGTGGGATTGCCCATGGACATGGAAAAATCCATGTTGGGAAGGGCATCCACGAGTTTTGCAAAATTTCCACAGTCCTCTAAAACTGTTCTGCGTCTTTCCCGGGTGTCATAATCATGGGTAAAGATCGTATCTGACCCTGTGCCGTAAAAAAAGTTTTCATCCACTAAGGGCATGGTCTTTTTTCCCAGCTGATCATAAATATTGATCTGCCTGGGGGCTGATTTAACAGCTTCTTCGGCCAGCCACCCCGGCATATATACCCAGTCTTTGTTTTTTACGGTGCAGCCGGCATCAATCAGCATTTCAAGTACGCCTGGATGCTCCATTTTAAAGCCGGTTTTCTCAAGTATGTCCAGCGCTGCAGAGTGGATGGCCCAGGCCTGCTTTTTATTCAGGACATTGAGTCTGGGTTTGAGTGTGTCTATATCTAATGGTTTCATTTTTTGACAAGTCCTTTTATTATGCGCTGAAACTGCACCTGTTGTTATGATTCAAACTGAATCAGCATATCGTCTGGAATATCATCCTTTTTTTCGCCGACAACGGCATAGTAGTGAAGGGGGGTACCGTCCTGGCAGATGCGGTGACAATAGTGTTTTTTTGCCTTGATCTCCAGCAGGTCTTCGTCGATCATATCGTTGATCAGCCTGCAGAATCCTGTGGAATCCTTTTCATCCAGGAAATTTTCCTTGATATTAAAGGCAAACAGTCCTGGTGAGGACACAAAATTGTACCCGGCAGCAAAGGCATGGGGCGGAATATCGTCAAACCCCAGGGCAGCCACAACCGTCAGGCAGTTAAAGCCTGCGCTGGTGAGTGCTTTTTCCTGGGTTTCATCAAGATCCGTCAGGTCGGCAATGTGATACTGCTGGTAAACATCCGGCCTGTCCCTGAGGGCGGACTCAGCTGCCTCTTCAATAATGTCAAGGCCGGTGATACTTTCTGCACCCATGTTTTTAAGCTCTTCCCCGACGATTCCATTGCCTGCGCCCACATCAAGCACATTGAGATCAGAGGGGCCGATATCCAGATTTTTGAGCTGCTTCTCGAGCAGCTGGCACACCGTTGCAGGGGAATTGCATTTTAACTTGTCATAGAAAAGCCCTTCATAAAGGCCTGGGATGGCATATATTTTATCGTATTCATGAAAGGTCACTTTTTCTTTTTTACCGTTCTGTTCCAAAAAGAAAAATTCACCGGAACCCTGATCAGTTGAGTCAACTTTGGGGAATGTTATGTTTAAATTCTGAAAGTTCATTTTTTCCTCCTTTTATCTCTAAAAATAGTAGACAAAGTAAACAATCCCTATTTTTGGGTTAATTGCCTGACAAATAACTATGTGTTGAAAAAAGTTGATCAAAATCCAATTTTTTCTGCTGATATGGTGTTTTCTTGAAAAAGCAATGTATTTAACACTGGAGACAGCAAAAAAGACTGGATTTATTTATCAATCTGTCAAGCTAATTACATTTTATACAATACAATAGCGTTTTTGTCAAATGTTTTCTACAGAAAATATTTATATGGATTAAAAGAGTTAATAATAAAAGCTCCCTTAAACCTTAACATTGGGCATTTTTAAAAAATTATAAAAATGATTGATCATTAATTTTTTTTTATGTATTTTAGGCTGGAATTATTTGAAAAATATTATTTTTTTGCATGTATATATTTAATAATATGAATTCCTGGTAAAAGGAGGGGGTATGTCATCAGACAAAACCGTTTTGTCGGGACCGACAGGCCTTGATTTAAGAGGCAGGCAATCTGTCAGGGCCACATTTAAGCTCTCCAGAAGGGCGATTACCTCGCTGAGTCTGGTGGCCGTGCATCTGGGAATCAAGCAGAAGTCTCTGTTTGATCATCTTCTGGAGGATATTGCAGCGCTTAATGAATTGGCAGACGAGGTCAGGATAAGGCAGTTCAACAAGATAGAGCGGGTTCAGAAAACATATGTGCTGAGCAGAAAGACCCTTGACGCCCTGGATCTTATTTCAAAGGATCATGACACACCACGGGATGCCCTGGTGGAATATTCAATAAAGCGCCTTGAATCAGTAATTCTGGCTGAGAAAAGCAAGCATGAAAAACGCAAGGCATTGTTTTCCGATTTTCAGCATTATGTGGAAGGCGGAAGGGCAATTCTGGACAGGGCCCTGAAAACCCTTGGGCCCCAGGACCCGTTCTGCATCAGTGTGGAAAAGGCCATTGCCATGAACCTGCGTGCCAGGGATGAAGTCATGGAATTTATTGAAAAAAGCAAAATAATTGAGGAATTCTAACGGGAAGAAAATGACAGGATCAATTGAGAAAAATTTAGGAGGTGTTTGTGATACAGGTCGAGAATCTGACCAAATACTATAGTGACTTTTGTGCTGTGGACAACATCACCCTTGAAATTAAAAAAGGGGAGATTTTAGGTCTGCTCGGACCCAATGGGGCCGGTAAAACCACAATTTTAAGAATGCTTACCGGGTTTTTCAAACCCACATCCGGCACCATAGACGTGGAGCAGAATTCCATTTTGACGGACAGTCTTAACATCAAGAAGATGATTGGGTATCTTCCTGAATCTGCTCCCCTTTATCATAATATGCTGGTGTATGACTATCTGGAATATGTGGCAAAGGTAAAGGGGGTAGAAAAGGAAAAGCGAATGGACCGGCTCAGGGAATTGTCAGATCTCTGCGGCCTGTCCGGTATCATGCATAAGTCCATTGAGGAACTTTCCAAGGGACTGAAGCAGCGGGTCGGTCTTGCCCATGCCATGATGACCGATCCTGAGATTCTTATCCTTGATGAGCCCACCTCGGGTCTTGATCCCAACCAGATCGCAGAAATCAGGAAAATCATCAGAAGGATCGGCCGGCGCAAGACCATTGTTTTTTCCACCCATATCCTCAGTGAGGCTGAGGCCACCTGCGACAGGATTGTTATTCTCAACCGTGGCCGGGTGGTGGCCGATGATACCACGGCCAATCTCACAAAAGGGGCATACAGGGGGGCCTGTATCCGGCTGTCTCTCTGCAGTGCAGAAGAAAAAGAGGTGACCTCTCTGCTCAAGGAAATAGATCCTGAACTGAAAATTGTAACACTGGGTTCAGATGATTCCGGTGCTGTTTCCTTTGACATAAAAAGCAGCAGCAGTAAAGATTTTAGAAAGGATATTTATCTGAAAATCAGGGAGACAGACTGGATTATTCTGGAAATGTCCCGTGAATCCCATACCCTGGAAAAAATTTTCCAGGAATTGACAATGGAGAATTAATCAAATGCGTCAGATCATGAATATCGCAGTTAAGGAATTTAAGGATTATTTTATATCACCCATCGCGTATATTGTTATCTCACTTTTTCTGGTGGTAACGGGATGGTTTTTTTTCTCAACGTTTTTTATCTTTGACAGTGCAGATATGCGGCGCTTTTTCTCTCTTCTGCCTTTAATTTTTTCCTTTGTGATACCTGCTGTCACCATGCGCCTTTTTTCAGAAGAGATGAATATCGGCTCCTACGAGACCCTGTTGACCATGCCGGTGTCCTTTGTGGACATTGCTGTGGGTAAATTTGCGGCAGCCCTTATATTCACCGCATGCATGCTGCTTCCCACTGTGTCCTATCCCATTTCCATTGCCTTTGTGGGGGATATGGACCTGGGTCCGGTATTGGGCGGATATATCGGGGCCATTCTTCTGGGCGGGGCCTATTGCGCTGTGGGGATACTGGCCTCGTCTCTGACGCGGAATCAGATTGTGGCCTTTATTCTGGGGGCTGCCATCTGTTTTACCCTTACCATTATTGATAAACTCCTCTTTTTTGTGCCGGGTCCCCTGGCAGGCATTGTCGGCTTTCTGGGATCTGATACCCATTTCGCCAGTATTGCCAAGGGAGTGGTGGATTCCAGAGATCTTATCTACTTTGTCAGTGTGATGGTGCTGGGGCTGTTTGGAACCAATCTTGTTATGAAGGAAAAGAATTAAGGAGAACAAATGGGTGCAAGGAAAATAAAAGGAGATTATTTTAGATTTTTTATCTATTTTATCGTCATTGTTTTGATCAATATTGCCGGTGTGACCCTGTTTTTCAGGGCGGATTTAACAGAAAACAAAATCTATTCCCTCTCAAAAGCCAGCAGGGACGTGGTAAAAACCCTGTCAGAACCCCTTTCCATCAAGATTTTTTTTACAAGGGATCTTCCAGCTCCCCATAATAATACCGAGCGTTACCTCCATGATCTCATGGCCGAGTATGCAGCGGTGTCAGGGAGGCTGTTCAATTATCAGTTTTATGATGTAACGCCTAAGGAGAGCGGCCTTACCGGGCAGACAGACGTGAACCGGCAGCTTGCCCGGGATTACGGCATATCTCCGGTACAGATCAGAATTATTGAAAATGATGAGATGAAATTCAAGCAGGCCTATATGGGACTGGTCATTATCCACGGCGACATGGTGGAGAAAATTCCTGCCATCACCTCAACCGGCGGGCTGGAATATCAGCTGACCACTGCCATACAAAAGCTCAACAATAAGGTGAGCGCCTTGTTGAGCCTTGAGGACAGCATAGAGCTCACCATGTATCTGTCTTCTTCCCTTAATGATGTGGCCCCTTTAATGGGGCTTGACAATCTTCCCACCCTGCCGGATCAGGTCCAAAGTGTCGCTGAAAAATTAAACAGCAGATGTCTTGGGAAGATGGATTTTAAATATATTGATCCGACGCAACAGGGGAATACCATTGAGATTGCAGAAAAATACAATATCATGACCCTGAAGTGGCCTGATCTTGACAAAAAAGGGATTCAGGGCGGAACAGGATGCGCCGGCGTGGTCATGGCCTACCAGGATAAAAGCCAGACCATTCCCCTGATTTCCAGTGTTAATATTCCGATTTTCGGAACACAATACCAGATGGTTGAGCCTGACTCCCTTGAGGCGGTTTTTTCCAGGACCATGGAATCCCTGATCGGTATCAATCAGGATATCGGCTATGTTTCAAGCCATGGCACCGGGTTTCTCTCTGCCGGCAGTATGGGGATGATGCAGGGTCAGCAGGGGGATATGAATGTATTTAACAGCCTTGTTTCAAGAAATTACAGCATAAATCAGATTGATCTTAAGGAAAACGGTATTCCCGCCGGCCTGGAATGTCTTGTGATTGCAGGCCCCACAGAGAGGTTTTCAAATTATGAACTGTTTCAGATTGACCAGGCCTTGATGCGGGGAACAAACCTTGCCCTTTTCCCGGATGCCTTTAACGAGGTTATGCCGGATCAGAATACCGGTTATAATATGGGTCCCAGGTATGTCCCTGTAGATACAGGGCTTGACAAACTTCTTGAGCACTATGGGCTCAAGGTGAAAAAATCCCTTGTAATGGATGAAAACTGTTATAAGCAGATGCTGCCCGGAAACCGGGGGGGCGGTGAGCAGAAAATATATTTTGCTCCCATGATCAGGGATTCTCAAATCAATAATGATCTGGATTTTATGAAAAACATCAGGGGCTTGGTGGCCATGAAAATATCCCCCCTGGAAATGGATCAGAAAAAATTTGAGAAAAACAGGGTACAGGGATTTACCCTGTTTTCATCTTCAACAGCGTCTTGGGAGATGGAAAAAAATATCAACCTCAACCCCCTTTACATCAGACCGCCGTCAGACAGTGGGGAAAAGGCTTCCTATCCCCTGGCCTGCCTGCTTGAAGGTGAATTCCCAAGTTATTTTGCCGGAAAAAAGATTCCTGAAAAAGAGGCAGGTGAAGCAGATGCATCAAAGGATGCGTCTGCTGGAGACAAAGAAGCACTGCTCAAAGGGGTTTCTGCAGACAATCAATTTGTTAAAAAGGGAAAAAAGGGAAAGGTCTTTGTAATGGCATGCTCCCAGATGCTCAGGGACAATATGCTGGATTCCCGGGGAGAAACCCCCAATGCAGCCTTTATACTCAATCTTCTTGATCATTTGAACAACAGGGATGATATTGCGGTGATGAGAAGCAAGGATCAGCGCCTGAATCCCCTTGCTGAAACAACCCCCTTTGCCAGGGGCGTGATAAAATTGTTCAATATCGCAGGCCTGCCTGTCCTTGTGGTGCTCTTCGGCCTGGGGGTCTGGATCAGGAGGGGGTCCCGGAAAAAAATGATCCGCATGATGTTTAGTGCTGGCAGTTAATCGCAAGGCCAGATTGTGGTGAAGCCCTATGTCAGGAAAGTTGACAAACCGGTTAATTCTACAATGTAACGTAGTAAATCAGATACAATATCTGTCTTTGCAATTTGGTTTTAACGCAACATACAGTGCTCAAAACGCTTGAGTGTCGTTGCAGGGTTAAATGCCATGGAAAATATGAAAAACAGGCCCTTTGGCGGCCAAAAGGATAGTGATGATGAAAAAAAAGGAGTATTTTATACTGGCAGCTTTAATTGCACTTCTTTCAGCATATCTTTTTATGAACAGGGAAAACACAAGCAACTATGCCCTGCCAGATCTGCCATCCCTTGAGGTGTCAGAAATAACAGGCATAGACATTGAAACAGACAAAAACAGGATTTCTCTGATAAAAGAGGATAACAACTGGTATGCAGGAGATGAGAAATACAGGGTTGATACCAAAAAAGTGGATGGTATCATTGAGGTGGTAAAGGATCTTGAACTTACCGCCCTGGTTTCAGAAAAAGAGGACTATGCAAGGTATGAGCTTGACGACGAAAATAAAATAAGTGTCAGGGTAAAAGCAGGCACTGAGCAGGTAAGGGCCTTTGATATCGGCAAGGCAGCTCCGACCTGCAGGCATACCTTTGTCCGGCTCAACCATGCAAAAGAAGTATACCATGCCAAAAAGAGTTTCAGGTCAGATTTTGATGTCAGTCTTGATGATTTAAGAAACAAAGCAGTTTTTTCCTTTGATGCTGATGAGATAAAAAGTGTTTCCTTTGAAAGAAAAGGGATAAAAAGAAAGTTTTTTATTGACAAAGACCTGGAAAAAGAAACGGACACCCAGGACAAAGGCAAAGATCAATCCAAAGAACCCAAGTCCTCTGAAGCCGCTGAACCCTCAAGGGCATGGACGGCTGAGGACGGCAAAGCCTTTGACGTTGCTGATTTAAAGGAGATGGTTTCCATTCTTAAGGATATGCGCTGTGACAGGTATGCCTATTCAACGTCCAAAACCGCATATGCAGCCGCCGTTCCCATGTGCAGGATCACGGTGGATGATGATACCTTTAGTGTTTATGAGAAAAATGAAAAAGATAACTACCTTGCCGGGTCATCCCAGGCAGATGATCTTTTTTTCCTTGACAGGGTTAACGGGAACCGGCTTATAACCAAAACGGATTCGCTTTTGGGGATACCGTCTGACGAAAAAACGGATTAAAAAAGGAGCTGTTATGAAGACAGGAAAAGCAATCTACATCGTAAAATATGCTGTTTTATGCTGTATCCTGGCAGTGGTGATGTCATTGCCGGCCAGGGCAGATGTAAAAGGCAGACTGGTGATTTTCCATGCGGGAAGTCTTACCATTCCCTTTGCTGAAATTGAAAAAAATTTGAAGCCGCCCATCCAGAAGTGGATGTTTTAAGGGAGATCGGTGGGAGTACGAAAATGGCCAGATTGATATCGGAAGTGGGAAAACCCGCTGATATAATGGCCTCAGCAGATTACAAGGTGATAGACAGCAGTCTTGTGCCTGAATTTGCTGATTACAATATACGCTTTGCCACCAATCAGCTGGTGCTCTGCTATACAGATAAAAGCAGATGTGCAGAAAAGATCACCAAAGACAACTGGTATGAAATTCTTCAAAAGGACAATGTAGTGTGGGGGCATTCTGATCCCAATCTGTACCCCTGCGCCTACCGCAGCCTCATGGTGATGCAGCTGGCTGAAAAATTTTACAACCAGAACGGGCTCTTCCAGAAGCTCATTGACAACCGGCCGGATAAAAATATCCGGCCCAAATCTGTGGAGCTTGTCAACCTGCTTAAAACCGGCAATATGGATTATGCCTGGGAATACTATTCTGTTGCAGTTCAGCATAATTTCAGAACTCCTGACCTCAGCTAATTTTGAATGCATAATCATTTTCTATATATAGTATTTTTTTTTAAAAACAAAGACAATAAGCACAATATATGGTATTTGTCTGGTTTTTTTATGCATTTAAAATTACGATCCTAAATTTGAATATTTTCAGTTAAAACAATATATTAGGTTTGTGGTGTCAGGAGCTCTGAATTTAAAGTTTATTAAGCTGAATGATCATATAAATCTGGGCAATTATACGTATGATAAGTTTTATGAACAGGCCAATGTACAGGTGACCGGCAGCAAACCCGGCACTTATAAGATCCGCAGGGGAAAATCCTGTACCTACGGCATTACCATTATAAAGGACTGTGCCCGTCAACAACCCCTGAGCTAAAGACTCAGGGGCTTGCAAGGCAACTTGTAAGCCCGGTTGATTAGCCTAAGCCACAGAAAAATTGGTGGCTGCGTTACATTGGAATATATAGTCATCCCAAGGTACT
>JAYEJJ010000055.1:0-5461 GCA_034660495.1 Thermodesulfobacteriota bacterium
TGCTCAATCGGAAATGCTTCCATTGATGCCGTAAGGAAATATATTGAATCTCAGGGTTAGCGAGTCCGGCAATTCATCCCCTGAGCTAAAGACTCAGGGGTTTTCTTGCCGGTTTTCTATAAATGGCATGAGCAGCGTGCTCACAACAAAGATAGGGGTGTAGACGCGAAGCCAGGTTTAATTTGAGGCAGCCGACCCGGCCACAATAAATGATGAAAGCATCAGCCGTCAGAAACCAGCAGGAAAAAATTTGTAATTGTTTACTGAAGGCTGATAACTGAGTACTGAAGGCTGAAGGCTTTCAAATAAATGTTTAGGAGAAATTCATGGCTTTGACAATAATCTGTCCCAACTGCGGCAGAAGAAACGCATATGAATTCAGATACGGAGGAGAGGACAGAGGAGAAAGACCTGAAGAAGCGGGGATGACTCCCCGGAGCTGGTGTGACTATGTCCATATGAACAAATGCGTTGCCGGCGTTCAAAAAGAATGGTGGTTCCACAGGGACGGTTGCGGTACATGGTTTACCATTTACAGAGATACCACAACCAACCTTGAAGTGGAAGGACCAAAGGAGAAACCCCATGACCAGGCTTAATCATCTGCCCACTTTAAGGGTTGACCCGTCTGAAAAAATTGATTTCAGATACAGGGGGAAACCATATACAGGCGTTAAGGGAGACACCATTGCATCGGCCCTCTATGCTGCCGGGGTCAGAATATTTTCCAGAAGTTTAAAATATCATCGGCCCCGGGGCCTTTACAGTCTTGACGGAGAATGCAGCAACACCTGCATGGAAGTGGACCAGGTGCCCAATGTCAGATGTGAGAACACGCTCCTTACCCCCTGTATGGATGTCAGGGAACAGAATGTTAAAGGGTCGGCAGAACATGATTTGATGGGCGTCATGGATCAGCTTGATTTTTTAATGCCTGCCGGGTTTTACTATAAAACCATGCACAAGCCGGCTGCCCTGTGGAAACCGGCGATGAAGCAGATCAGGAAAGCGGCTGGACTTGGCCGCCTGAAACCGGATTTCAGAATGAAGGGCCAGTATGATGAAATATTTCCTTCAACGGATGTTTGTGTCATCGGCGGCGGGCCCTGTGGGATGAACGCTGCCCTGACAGCGGCTGAAAAAGGACTGCGGGTGATTCTCATGGAATCAAGGCCGTGGCTGGGCGGTTTTTTTGATTACAGAACAACTTTGCATCCTGAAGGGGAAGCGCTGTATAAAAGGGCAGGGGACCTTGCCGGAAAAGTGACGGCACATCCTGCAATCCGTGTGTTTACCCATACCGCCATGATCGGCGCCTACAACAACAATTTAATTACTGGTTTTCAGACCGGAAACAGGTCTGACAGCTTTGACGAACGGTATGTGGAAATCCGGGCCAACAGCGTTGTTGTGGCCACCGGGGCCATTGAACGACCCCTGATTTTTGAAAACAACGAACGTCCGGGTGTGATGCAGATCAGCTGTGCCCACCGTCTGGCCCGGACCTTTGGCATCATTCCCGGCAGCCAGGCGGTTTTCAGTATTGGTCATGATCTTGGACTGGAAGCGGCGCTTGATCTTTTTGATCTGGGCATGCCGGTTAGTGCTGTGGCTGATATCCGGGAGGACGGTCAGGACATGGAACTGGTTTCAGCTCTGGAAAAAAGTAATATAAAAGTGCTGAAGGGCTGGGTGGCGGCAGATGCCCATGGCAGGAAAAAAGTTTCCGGCGTAACCCTTGCCAGCCTTGACGGTACCATAAAAGAGCGGCTGCCCTGTGATCTTCTGGTTGCCTCGGCAGGGATCACTCCGGTAACCGGTCCCCTGACCATTGTCCGGGGAAAACTCAAATACGATGATCACACAGGGTGTTTTCTACCAGATAAAATCCCGGCAAACATGCATGCTGCCGGAAGGGTAACCGGGTTGAACCACCCTCAATCCATTGAACGATCAGGGGTTCTGGCAGGTCTTAAGGCGGCGTTTGACTGCACCAGGGGTGATGTGTCGGAAATTGAAGCGGCAGAACATAAACTTAAACATCTTCCAGGGCCTCTCAGGGGCACCAAGCTGGTCACCGCCCCTGTAAAGGGCAGAAAAAGTTTTATCTGTTTTGATGAAGACACTACCATTAAAAATATCAGACAGGCCATAGACATGGGGTTTGATGTGCCCGAGCTTATCAAACGGTTTACCTCGGCAGGGACAGGGCCGGGGCAGGGCGGTATTCCCGGACACAATCTTCCTTTGTATACGGCAAAATACCAGGTATTAAAAGGAATGGATGCCAAACCCACCAATGTCCGCTCCCCCCTTGTGCCGACCTTTATTGCCACCTTTGCAGGAACCAACCATAACATGCGCAAACTCACTCCCATGGACGAAATGCAGAGACGTGAAGGCGGAATATTCAGGCGTATCGGTGTATGGGAAAGAGCCCGGTATTTTTCCCAGGATTTTTCCTGCAGAGCTGAAATTGAAAATGTAAGAACCAATGTGGGGCTCTTTGACGGATCTACCCTGGGAAAATTCCGTATCCACGGGCCGGATGCTTTAAACGCCCTTCAGCGGGTATATGTCAGTGACATGTCAAAGATAAAGCCGGGCCGGGTAAAATACTCTGCCATGTGCAATGATGACGGGTGTGTGATTGATGACGGGATTGTGGTTAAAATCGATGAAAATGATTATTATATCACCACATCCACGGGCCGGGCAGGTGCCACAATCGAGTGGATCCGTTTTCACACCCGGTTTGATGGCTGGGATTTTCATCTGGTAAACCTGACAGATGCCATGGGGGTGATTAACCTTGCAGGCCCCAATTCCCGAAAAGTGCTTGAAAAAATCGTGTGTGAAGATATATCCAATGAAACCTTTGGATTTTCCCAGTACAGAGAACTGATGATACAAGACAGTATTCCGGTCAGGGCCATGCGCCTTGGTTTTGTCGGGGAATTGTCCTATGAACTCCATGTGCCCTCATCCTGTATGAAGGCAGTCTGGTGCATGTTAAAGGAGGCCGGTCAGTCCTTTAATATAAAAAATTTCGGGGTTGAAGCCCAGAATGTGCTGCGTATGGAAAAAGGTCATGTCATACTTGGATCTGAGTCAGAGCAGCGGACCAATCTCCTTGATATTGGACTGGGGTTTTTGTGGAACAGGACCAAAGCTGAATTTAAAACAGTGGGCGCAGTTGCCCTGCATCAGGCGGAAAAAGATGAAAAAAGACTGAAACTAATTGGATTTAAAATGGAAGAGGGCACGCCTGCCCCAAAGGAAGGGGCGCTTATTGTTGAGGAAAAGATAAAGGGATATGTGTGTACCGCCCGAAACAGTTTTGCCTTGAATGAAGCGGTAGGCATGGCCCTTGTCAGTTCAGATCTGTCAAATACGGGGACATCCCTTGCTTTTTATGAAGATGAGTGCAGCGGCAGCCTTGTTTACGGAAAAGTCGTTAAAATGCCGTTTTATGATCCAGAAGGGAAAAGGATGAAAGGATAAAAAAATGACAGATATTCAAAAAGAATCTCCGGTTTTCTTTAAAAAAACTGCAAACCAGGTAGAAAAAAGAGACAACTGGACCATAGCGCTTTCTTATGAGGAAGAAAAAGACATGTTTATAGCGGATCTAAGCTTTAATGCCCGGTTTGATGTACAGAGTTCCTCCCTTTCATCCATTCATCCCTTTGGCATAAAAATTCCTGAAAAACCGGGAATGTCGGTTTTTGAAAACGGGTTTCTCATCAACCGGATGAACCAGACCCAGGCATCAATATGGCATCTGACAGGTGATTCTCCCCGGATGCCCGAAGAAACAGCGTACACCGATGTGACCGAAGCCACGCTTTTTCTGGCTGTTGTTGGGAAGGAGGTGTTTTCCATTGCAGAAAAGCTTACCCGCCTGGATTTCCTTGATCCGGAAAAAAAGGCGCCCTTTCTGTTTCAGGGTCCTTTTTCCCATGTAAACGCCCAGATGGTGGTCTTTAAGGGCAACAACAGTCTGCCCGGCATTTTGTTTACCTGTGCCCGAGGGTATGGTCAGACAATGCTTGAAGCGGTTATGGCGGCAGGGGCTGAATGGGATCTGTCTTTTGCAGGTGAAGAGCGTTTTATTTCCTGGGTTGAAACCCCTGAATAAAAATTTCCTGAATAAAGCAGATCCGTGTGAACAAGGCAGATTTTCGGTTTACAGATTAATCCTTTTTCGTTTCAAAATTGAACAGAATATCATTTTCCCGATAGGCCTGTTCAAGTTTTTCCTGGTGGGCCTGCAGTTTGCTGCCTCTTCTTTCGGCAACGGCGTGCACCAGGTATTTTATCAGACATGCAAGGGATGTCGGGCTTCCAATAAAGGGAATAGCGGTCAGCGGCGCCACAAGACTGTAGTCGCTGAAATGGATAAGGGGGCAGGAACTGCTGTCCGTTATAAGTATCAGTTTTAATCCCTGACGGCGTACCATTTTACCGATGCGGATCAGTTCATTGGGATACCTTGAGGTGGTAATAATCACCACAGCAGAGTTCTTTGATGCAATTGTCAGCCAGTCCACAGCGGTTCTGTCGCTTCCCTTGAGAATATGGATGTTGCTTCTGATTTTGGTCATGGCCCATCCCATGTAATAGGCCGGCGCATAGGACAGCCGTGACCCGATAACATAAACAAACTCATATTGATCCAGAATTTTGATCACTTCCTCTGCGGTTTCCGGGTCAATACTTTTTTGCAGCAGTTTCAGATTGTCGATTTCCTGGTTCACAATTGCCCCTAAGCTGATGTTGACCCCTTCCAGTTCAGATTCAGACAGGGTGTTTCTGTCCATTAAAGTCAGTCCTGTATCAATATGCTCTCTTAAATGTTTGATAAAAAGGGAATAGCTCCCATACCCCAGGTTGCGCACAAATCTTACAACAGTGGCTTCACTTGTCCCCACTGTGGCGGCCAGTTCCCTTGTGGTCATGAACACGGCTTTCTGAGGATTTTTAAGGATATACTCACCCAGCAGTTTTGCCTTTGGCGTGAACTTAAATGATTGGGTGTCTATAATTGTTGTCAGCGATTCTATTTTGATCATCCTTTTTTCAGCCATGTTTATTGAGAAACACTTTAAGCTTTGTGGGTGTTCAGGAAAATAATGGGCGTGATTAATTTTCTTGTCAATTTAACACATGTTTTGTTACATTTATTTTGCGATTCTGTCAACCTTAACCTTGCAAAAGTCAGTCGTCCTTTTGCTTGAATTTTTCTTGACAGGTTTTGTTTCATATGAAATTTATAGGCATATTGTATTTTATTATACCTGCACCAGACGTCCGTTTGTCACGGCGGGCAGATTTCAGTCAACAACCCCTCGGCTAAAGACCGAGGGGCTTGCAAGGTAACTTGTAAGCCCGGTTGATTAGCCTAAGTCTTAACTGACTACGTTACATTGGAATATATAGTCATCCCAAGGTACTCCAC
>JAYEJJ010000056.1:0-5408 GCA_034660495.1 Thermodesulfobacteriota bacterium
GTGTGGAGTACCTTGGGATGACTATATATTCCAATGTAACGTAGTCAGTTAAGACTTAGGCTAATCAACCGGGCTTACAAGTTACCTTGCAAGCCCCTCGGTCTTTAGCCGAGGGGTTGTTGACTTTTTCATTCTGCAGGTTAATATGCCGGCACATTGATCAATATTATACTCCTTGCTTGTTCATTTGTATGTTTTTTAAAAAAGAATTCTTATCCATTACACAGCCCGGTAAAATAACAGAAACTCCCGCATTTTTCTGTTGATTTGTCTAACGTGTCCTGTGTTTGATCATGCCCCGCTGGGGCTGTCCTTCAAGGCATCTGCCAATAATGAGCATTCCCATCCATTTTTCTTTCTGGGATTTAATAACATTCAAAATCGTGTCAAGCGTTCCTTTGAAAACCTTTTCTTTTTCCGGATATCCTGCGTTATAGACTACAGCCGCAGGGAAATCATGAGGGTAATATTTTTTTAACTTGTTGATTAACCTGTCTGCATCTTTTAATGCCATATAAAGCCCCATAGTTATAGGATACTTTGAATAGAAACACACAAAACCATCAGTGTCAGTACGTATTTTGATCCCATAATCCTGCTTGAACCTGTCATATTCAGTCTCCTTTAATTTAACGTTACACAGTGAAGCGGTTCACCAATCTTTCCATATGTTTTTTTCATAGCCTCATATACGGGCTTTCCTACGAGAAACGTATAAATCTCATCTGCTTTTTTTTCAGGATTGACATCTTGAAATGCATCTGCACAAATGATTTTTCCAATGGCATATGCATCGGCCAGGGCTGTCCCGATGTTGGTCGTATACCAGTTGAACGGATGAAGGATATAGACCCGTTGACTGGTAAAAGCGTTCAATGCATGATAAAATTCAGATTTTTTGCGGTAATCCTGCATCACAAGAGCTGATCCGCCGCCATCAACGAAAATGACGTCTGGATTCAGCTTCAACAGTATTTCTCTGTCCATGATCACATGGCTCCCGGCAGTGGCCTGGACGTGCCTGGCAATATTGTTTGCGCCGAGCCACTCAAATGGTATAAAATGCTGCTCACTGCTTTCAATGCTCTGGATACCGCGATAACCGATGCCCCCCACATAAACAGCCGGCCTTGAGTTCTGGGGGATATCTTTTGTTCGTATGCGCATATCCTTTCGCATGGATTCAATATAATTCACAACGTCTTCGGCCCGCTTCTCGCGGTTTAGAATTTTACCGGAAATGCGCAGGGCATCATAAACCGCTTCATCGAAACTAGCAAAAGAACCATAGCTGAGCACCACCATTGGGATGCCCAAAGTCCGCTGTACCGCATCTGCCAGTGAGGCATCCATGTAGGTAACAAATATCACCTGGGGGTTGACGGTCAGCAGAACTTCCAGATCTGGTTTTTTATTAATACCGGCAGGTCCGCCCGGTCCACAGCGGGGCAGCCTGGAAAGTTCCGGGTGGGCAATCCAGTATGGCCTGCCGTTTGGATTCATCTTTTCCATGTCTTCAATTCCGACAACTTTGGGTTCAGCCTTAAGATAAACAATCAATCGCAACGTTCCCGGCCCGATACAGACAATCCGTTCCGGATTAAAAAGAGCTTTTACCTGCCGCCCGGCCATATCGGTCACCGTCACTGTTTGGGCAGCAGCATGGACATGGGCTGTAACCAGCTGGAAAAGGACAATGAGGTGAAATGTAATTAAACATGTTTTTTTCATTTTTATCTCCATAAGTTCAGAACTCCTGACCTCAGCTAATTTTGAATGCATAATCATTTTCTATATATAGTATTTTTTTTTAAAAACAAAGACAATAAGCACAATATATGGTATTTGTCTGGTTTTTTTATGCATTTAAAATTACGATCCTAAATTTGAATATTTTCAGTTAAAACAATATATTAGGTTTGTGGTGTCAGGAGCTCTGAAGTTACAATGGTACAATAATGGTGTGTCCTTTAAACTGCTTAAGTGCAACCTCAACGCCATACACTTGTTGAATGATTTCCGCATTCAGTGTTTTTCTGGTTAATGCTGCATGAATTCGGCCTTTTTTTAAGAAAAGGAAGCTTTCGGCAAACCTTACTGCAATATTCAGATCATGAATGGCTATAATTGTCGAGATGCCCTGAGTGATTGAAATTTCACGAATCAGACTCATGACATCAAGTTGATTTTTCAGGTCAAGACTGCTGGTAGGCTCATCCAGCAAAAGCATTTCAGGGGTTTGAGCCAGAGCCCGGGCAATGATGACTTTTTGAAGCTGTCCACCGCTCAGATCACATACGCGTCTCATGGAAAGCGGTGCCAGTCCCATGCGGTGAATAATGTTCTCAACAATGGCATATTCCTTTGAAACGGCTTTCCATTCCATGTGGGGCTTTCGGCCCAGAAGAACCATCTCGAAAACGGTCATGCCGGTATCTGCATGGCGCTGGGGGACATACCCCATAAGACGAGCCACTTCTGCCCTGCTCATGTCACACATTTTTTTCCCATCCAGCAGCACGGTCCCCTGTTGAGGCGACAGAACACGATTTAAGCATTTGAGCAGGGTAGACTTGCCGGCTCCGTTCACGCCCAGAATGCAGATCATTTCCCCCTTTTTAAGGGTAAAACTCACTTTTGAAAGCACAGGATGGCTGTTATACGAGAAACATATTCCGTCTGCGATCAGTTTCATCTAAACTCCTTGACAAGAAAGTAGAGGAACAGGGGAGCTCCCAGAAACGAAGTGATCACTCCAACCGGCAGAGACCCTGAACCGATCAGCAAGCGTCCAACGGTATCCGCAGCAAGCAGTAATAATGCACCCAGAACTGCGGAAAATAAAATCAACAGAAAATGATCTTCGCCTGCCAGCCGTCTTGCAATATGGGGTGCAATAAGACCGAGGAAGCCGATGATACCGTGGAAACTGGTTGCCATAGCGGCAACCAATGTGGCGATGGCCATACCGGTTAAGCGGATCGAAGTCACACTGACACCAAGTCCTTTTGCTGTCTCATCTCCCAATGAAAATGCATTTAGGTCCCACCGTAAGCGCATAAGGAATATGGTTATTAATAACACAGCACCTGAAAGAAAAAAAATTTCCCCCCAGCTGGAACGGGCCACATCTCCGAATGTCCAGAAAACAACCTGAGCAAGTTCGGTTTCAGTGGCAATGTATTGAATCAGGCAGGTTCCGGAAAGGAACAGGGAATGCATGGCCACGCCAGCGAGAATGATGGCAGCCGGTGAGAGCCTTTTCAATTTTGCCAGGATCAGAATAACCAGGGTGGCGCTTATTCCGCCGGCAAAAGCAGAAGCCGTGACCGAAACAATCCCTGCACCAAAGATAACGATAGCGGCAGATGCTCCGAATGCAGCACCATGACTGATTCCAAGTGTGATGGGCGAGCCTAACGGGTTTCTCAAGAGCGTCTGAATACACAATCCTGACAGGGAAAGTCCCCATCCGCAGAGTATGGCGGCAGCGATCCTTGGCATCCGGATATTGGTTATCACCACACTTGTGGCGGGGTCGGCATTTCCTGTCAATGTACAGAGGATATCCTTGACAAGGATATGGTAAGCCCCCCGCACAATCGAAAACACAGCAAGAAAAACAACAGCCCCCAGCAGGAGCGACAACACCAGGAGTTTCTGGCGTATTTGCGCCAGATAAGCAGACGTAATAGTTTCTGGGGGTGTAATATGCTGGCTGCTGTTATCTGATATCATGCCACACCAATCCCCCAATCCAGGTATGCATTAACTTCCTATACCTTTGCATATGCGATAAAAAACGGCGGGGGGCTTTTTTTCCCCCCGGCATACGGATTCATTCCAAAGCATGAGACATCATAAGCAGCGACTTCTTTAAAACAGGCACTTTGCAGAAGTGTTTTTGCTTTATCAAAACAAATACCTTCATAGCAGGGTAATGCTTTCTGCAATAAAGCGTAGCTTCTGAAAAAACGAAGAGAAGTTAAACTGCCGTTTTGGAATTTTTCTTTAAAAAGTTTAAATGCCAGGTGATGGACACGTTTCCAGGTATAGTTCATCCAGAATCCATCAGATATCACTAGTGTTCCATAGGGCCTCAGAACCCTCCGCCATTCTTTCAGTGCTTTGTCTGGATGGGGCAGGGTCCACAATAGATTCCGTGATACCACAACATCAAAAGTGTTGTCTTTAAATGCAAGATGTTCAGCATCCCCGGTTTGAAAAACAATATTTAGCTTGTTTATTGATGCGTATTGTCTGGCATGCGAGACCATCTTTTCAGAAAGATCTATACCTGTGACATTAAAGCCTAAACGATCAAGATAAAATGCAAACTGTCCTCTCCCTGTACCGATGTCCAGCGCTTGCTTTCCTGGCGTGTCCGAGACAAGTTCATTCAATACAGATTCCCATCTCTTCTCGATATTCCTGGATTTATCCGCATCATAACCATAGCTTTGGCTCCTCCAGTTCCAATATTTTCTTATAGATGTTTTAACTTTTTCCATAATAAATTTCCCAAATAAAAAAGCCACGAAAAATTTCCCCTGTTTCCAAGCGAAAGCCTTCGTGGCTTATTCTAATAAATTATAATTCTAAAAAATTGTATTGATCACCTTCAGGTGATTCCAGTTAAAGGTAACTTATAATTTGATTTTGAATATTTGTCAATATTTATTTCTGACATGAGGATATCCTGCCGCCTTTTTAGTGGGATGGCAGCCAGGTCTTATGATATGCCGCTTTTTTTTTGTTGACAAACCGTTTTTTATTATAGAATATACCGATACCGGAAAGGCGCCAGTCGCTCATTAGAGCAGAAAAGGAAATTCCATGCGTATCGGGAATGACCCCTCCGCTGTGATCGGGTATGAACGCTGCAGCACACCACTGGCCATATGTCCGGTTCTTTTTTTTAACGAATCGGCCACGAAGGTCGACTTTTTTTTTGTGAACTGAACGGCCGGAAATATCATAACAAATCAGCCACGAAGGCAGAGAATATCTCTGTTTTTGTGGTTTTTTTTTAGAGAGAGAGGAAGTATATGCTCCATCAACGAGCCTAACATAAAATGTGGAGGAAATTAAATGCATGACAGAAAGTTAAAAAAACAAATTTGGATTGATGGACTGGCAGCAGAGACTGCAAGCAGGTCAGCCAGAAGAAAAAACATAGGGGCAGAAAGACCTGTGAAGAGTATCATCTCAGGCAGGCTGAGTTTGCCGCCATGGTAAGGGAGGCGGTAAAGGCAGGCAGGCACGTGGTCCTGCTCAGCAGTGGTGATCCCGACCTGATCACCCTGCGGGGGCTTGACGTGATCAAATCGGCGGACCTGATTTTTGCCCATCAGCGGCTTAAGGAAAAATTCAGGGAGGCTCTTTCCGGCAAAAAAGTGATCACCGGC
>JAYEJJ010000057.1:0-5400 GCA_034660495.1 Thermodesulfobacteriota bacterium
ATCATAGCAAAATCTACACGGGTATTTGTCGTTGGTATATGTTTTGCTTTGTTAAAATACATGGCTGTAAGCACCTTATTATATTAAGAATAATCAAATGGGTAAGTTATTTAAACCCTATTCCTTACCTATTTTGTGCGCATAAAATGAGGGGGACACTTTACCTGTTTTATGCGCATAAAACAATCAAGAACATTGTTGCTGTTCTGAAAAAAATGTCTGTATTAAGGCACAGATTCTGATTCACAAAAGAACCCTGAAAATGTCAATACGAGATAAAAAACATATATCTTGACTGAAAATACCAACCCGGTTAAAAATTCATCATAGCAAAACAGGAAAACAGGGAAACAGCCTGGCATGCTGCAAACAGTACAGCGGATAATCATGATGCCGACCAGAACACCCTGGCCGTCTGCGTCTGGGTGGCACCCATGCCTGAATCCACCGGTGAAATCCGTCTGTTCCAAGGGGAGAGCCCCGTGCGAAAAAGGGCCTGAGCCAAAGATTGAAAATCCTGTCCTGAGATCTTTTGGAATGTGTTTCAAAAAATTGAACAGGAATTGAGGGAGACCTAAATAATGTCAACACGAGGATGGTACGAATATTACACAATTAATCCGGACGAAAAACAGATAACGCTTTCCATGCAATTTTACAAATGGGGCGATGCAACTCCCGGCAATGCACTTTGCGAATGGCTGTTTTTCAAAAAAAAGCTGGAAGAGGCTCAAGGATGTCTGCCGGTTCATTTAATGGACAAAATGTTGAAGAATCAATTAAATGAGCTTTATGACGGACTGCCTGAAAATTTTTCCGTTGCTGCTTTTTTGTTTATGCTTCAACGGGCTTCTGAATTTTTGCGGCATGAAAACCTGCGGTGGGCAGGCCTGGATATCCCGATGAGAGAAAGACCGGATTATCGGCTGGGGTATGAAATTGGCAGACGTATGGATAAATTTACTGTGTTGCCGGAAAATACGGATGAGCATATCAAAACTGTTGTACAATTCATTGAAACCGGGAATCATATCCGGCCGTGGAGAAAATATGGTTTGACTTTTTCCGTTCTGGAATGGTTACAATACCTGACCCAGGTAACCCTGCAAAAGGATATGGGTTCCATTGCCGGTTCTTATGACAGTCCCTGGGATCATATGTTTCTTTATCGTTTTTTCATATGGATCTCCCGGGAAGATCGGTTTAAAATTGACCAGATTGCGATAGAGCTCCTTACTGATTACGGTGATTCACTTCTATCTCCCGGTATAGGAAGAGATGAGTATGAAGAAGAGAGCTTTCAGGACATATATGAAGAATTATCAGCAAACATTTATAAATACGATATAAAAATTTACTCTTTGAATGATGCAGAAAAAGAATTTGAATTGACCGCTGACAGATTTTGGAAAATCAAAAACTATGAATATCCTGAATTGACAGAAGCTGTATTAAATTCCAGATAATGCCGGGCTCACATGATCGAATTTCGGGGTTGGACCGCCGTAAGCTCCACAAATGACATCAGATACTTTCCAAAACAGTGGTTTTTAAATCTTAAACCGACCATTTTGACATCAAAAAAAGCATTGTAACTCGGTTCTCAATGTTCCTGACAGGCTACCGCTGGGGGCGGCGGTATTCAAAAAACTTGATGATCTAGTATTACGTCCCATAAGTTCTGATATATAATCTGGCAATTTGAAATAACCAAAATATATGCTACTTCTGAACCTATTTTCTTAAATTAATATCTTAATTTTCAGATAGTTATGGATCATAAATAGGCTCATTCAGTATTTTGTTTCCCAGAAACATAAACAGCCAGAAAACCTGTCAAAACTTTCGGGACAGGATACTAGTGTAAGGGGAAGGTTCTTCATGCAGCGCACTCGTCCATAACCGTAACAACCGGAGCCTGACCCCGGTTCTCCTGACCCCGATTCTCCCCCCGGTTCTCCGTTGAAGGATTGACTATCTGTTCCATTTGATATATAAACGACCTTGCCTTGACAGGCAACCCGCGGTGCATTGTTGCTGGTCTAAGGAAAAATCGTTTAAGACCAACTGCGTTTAAGACCAACTGATGGGGCGGCGCTATTCATGATGGGGCGGCGCTATTCATGATGGGGGCGGCGCTATTCAGAAACTGGATGAATGAGTACCAGAAAATTTGATTTAATCCAACCGTTGTGAACCTTTGTGTGAAAATCTGAGGGGGAAAATTATATGCTTGAAAAAATCAGTAGTGATAATTTTCAGATGATTTATATTGTGTCCTGCGGCGAGGGCATCAACGCGTTTCACCTGGTGCAGAGCGCGCTGGTACAATTTTCTGAAAATGATATCACTGTAGTCAAGGTGCCCCATATCAGGTCGGAAGTTCAGGTGGATGATATCATAAAAAAGGCAGGGTCCGCAGACAGCCTGATTGTCCATACCATGGTCAATACGGAATTGCGGCAGTATATGACCAAGAGGGGGATGGCCGAAGGCATTGTGACCATAGATCTCATGGGGCCGGTTCTGTCACGGATCAGGACCTTTCTTGATTATAAACCCCTGGAAAAACCCGGGCTTTACCGTCAGATTCATAATGTGGATCTTGGCCAGGTCACTGCCATTGAGTTTGCCCTTGCCCATGATGACGGCCTGAACTATGACAACCTTGAAACTGCCGAGATTATCCTTGTGGGACTGTCCAGGGCGGGCAAAACCCCTTTGTCCATGTATCTGGCGGTTCTGGGATGGAAAGTGGCCAATGTTCCCCTTGTCATCGGCGTTCCCATGCCGGATATTTTGAAAACCATTGACCGCCGCAGGATTATTGCCCTAAATATCAATGTGGAACAATTGACAGCCCACAGACGGATGCGGCAGAACAGCCTGGGCACCTCGGACATCTATGCCTATGCCTCAAGAAATGAGCTGGAAATTGAAATCGACAATGCCCGGAAATACTATATCACTCACGGCTATTCCATGGTTGATGTAAGCAATAAACCCATAGAAACCAGTGCTGAAGAAATTATTGAAATGATCACCCGCCGCTTTAAATCCAAGGCCCACAAAAAATAATGCAGAAAGCCAGGGCGCATCTTTTTGACAGACGCTGCGGAAGGGATATCTGGTCAAGGGTTCTCATCGGTCTCAATGTTTCTGTATGGCTTCTGGTCATCGGTTTTCTAATTGTGATTGAAATGGCCAAACCCCAGTATGAAACATTTTTTGACCGGTTTTACAGACTTGGTCTGAGGACAGAGTGGGATTTTGAGGCTTTTTTTTATCTGTATTACCTTATTGCTGCAGGTCTTGTTATCAGTATAGCAGGGTTCTGCCTCAGTTCAGTCAGGGCCCGGCGCAAGACCGACTACAGCTGTACCTCTTTTTTAATTCTCTGGGTTGTCTCCTTTGCAGGTTTTGCCGTGCTCAGGCTCTGTTTGCTGTAGATAAGCTTTTTGCTCCCTGACTGGAGTTTAGCTGGTCCTGGTCTGCTGCCCGGGTTTTGTTTGATTCAAATATTCCTGATTCTGATGTTAAGTTGACAGGGGATATGGTCGATAAATTTTTTATACTCGATCATCAAGTTTTTTGGCCTGGTCATAACTTCGGCCAGGTCGGCTGGTTTGTTGATCAACGGGGTCGGGTTTCGGTTATTGCGCTTTTGACAAAGGACTCTGTTTAAAGGCAAATTTAAACAAAAGCGCAATAACCGAAGCCTGACCCCGCCCGATTATCTCCGGCGTTTCCGGGATTATACTGGACAGGGAAGATAATGACAATAACGCAGGCCTGACCCCATTTTCGATTGAGAATCAGGTAAAAAGGGAACTTTAACCTATGAAAAAATTGTTAATCTTTGCTTTTTTTCTGTTTTTTGTTCCATTACATGCACAGGCCCTGGATTATATGGTTGACTTTCTCGCGGAAAAATACAGGGAAGAGCCGGCTGGCCCCCTTTCTGCAGAAAAGATTTACCATACCCTGCAGGTGGATTCTGAGCTGGGCGCAAGGCTTTTGATCCTGAAGGGGAATGATTCCAGGTACCGGATATGGCTCCGGCAGTATCTGGTGACCAACGACAAGCTTATTTTAAAAGTGCCGGATTCAGAGGACAGAAATTTCAGACAATCCCGGGCCTATGAAACCGATGTGTCCATGGTTCATCCGGTTGACAGACAAAAATGGCCGCCTGATGATCCCGGCTTTGCCCCGACACTTCCCTTTGAGGGACAGAAGCATATTTTAATTGTGGACAGCAGCAGTAAACGGCGCAGGCTCCTTGAACTTGTGGTCAAGGATCTTGGTTATCCTGTCACAGTGTCATCCAGCGGAAAACATGCCCTGAACATGTTCAGGGGCCAGCCGAATAAGTTCTGCATGGTCATTATGACCAATGATGTGCCTGAAATAACCGGAGCGGAACTGATTTCCACCATGATCAAAACCGAGCCGGACATTCCCGTGATCCTTGGAACCGGATACAACAGATCCCAAGACAGCAACGTGGATGCTGTTCTTGATCTGTCAGATAAAATTGTTGTAAAACCGGTACTGTTAAGGGAGCTGCCCAAAACCATTATTCATCTGCTCGGTGAAAAAGCCTGATTTTTCCGTCTGCTCGGTGAAATAGACTTATTTTTCTGCTGAGACAGAAAGTTTGCAAAGCCAGCAAAGCCTGTAAAGCCTGTAAAGCCTGTAAAGCCTGTAAAGCCTGTCTGCGCGGAAAAGCCAGACGGATAAGAGAAACAGAATGACTGCTGGGAGAACATACGTGAATTTATGAAATTGAACCCGCCATATAAATTTTTTCTGGTGCTGCTGATAATGGCCGGACTCACAGGTCTTTTTTCAGGTTCAGGCCGGTGCGGGCAGGCCGGTTATGAAGAAATAAAAATGTGCTTTCACAATTTTATCCGCTGTGAGCTTACCCGTACCGATGCACAAGACTATTTTAACGGCAAATCCTTTGAAATCAATATGATCAATTTGTTTGATGCGGTTCAGGAAGGCGATATGCTCATTGCCACAGGCGCTGTTAAATGCGCTGTGGATGATCAGTACGTCACCCTTTACACTGCTGTGGGGGTAAAGCCGCTTCTGGGCAGTGACAAGGTGTTTTATTTTCTTGTCAGAAAAAATGATTTTTCCATTCTTGCCACGGAGCTGGCCAGATACCCCTATAAGGAAAGATGCCCCTGGTCAAGGTACTGGGTGGACCTTGACTGACCCCCTTCCGGCGCTGCTCTGCCGCCGTCATGCACCCCTTGCCCCTCAATGTCATTCAAAATTGTTTATAGATCAGAATTAGTTATTTCAACAAGTTATACGTTTGGAATATGGACAATCCATACACCACCTAATAAAAACAATGGGTCGTGTATGGATTTGTGGCTTAGC
>JAYEJJ010000058.1:0-22947 GCA_034660495.1 Thermodesulfobacteriota bacterium
TGGTCTTCCCATAACCGTATCGAGCGGGGGAACCCCGTTAAAATATTCAAAGGCCGTAAATTTAAAGCAGTGTAACCAGGAAAATCACGAAAAGTGTGGATAAAGCCTTTCTCCCTTTCTTAGGGATTTTCCAAAAAATAATCCACGCATCTTGATTGTCTTTTTGCCCGTCTTCTGCGTTGCACCAATGGGACATATTAGCTTTTCTTTTTACCCAGTCTTGAACCGTAATGGGTCTGAAAAATACATTTAAAAAATTCCTTGATTTTTGTAGTTTTATTTTTTATATATTATATCACTACAATAATAAAAGGAGTTCATATGCCATATCCACGGATAATAGGAAAGAAACTGGTGATTTTTCACTCAAAGCGGGTGAGCGGTCGGGTAAAGCAAATGAGATTACACTCTTTTGATTCCTTTCAGGAAGCCTTGGATCTTGTTGAGTCTGATCATCAATGGGAATTGTTCTGCCAGACCTTAACCGGTCAATTTGGTATCAAAATTGACAAAACAAAATTAGGGAAGGCTATAAAAGAAAGACTGGATTCTGTTGATGTGAACCGGCCCGATCCTGTGAATGATGCAGTTTTAAAGATTTTGTCCTTTCTGGAGAATTGTGATCCCCCATTGTCGCCCAGTCAGATTACCACACTTGGTAAAATCAAAGAGAACCTTTTGAAACTCAGGGACAGTATTGATGATAAATTCAAATTAATGGAGGATCCCATGACATCTTATATGATGATTGGAGAGACAGAAGCCGATAAATGTCTGGAGTATGGACTTGATCTGTACAGTGAAGGCCGCTGGGATGCAGCCAAATCAGCTTTCCTGAAAGGATTGAAAGCAGAACCCGATCATGTTGATTTAAACGTTCATGCCGGTTTAATCGAGCTGATTTACAACAACTATCAGCTGGCATTGAATTATTTTGAAAAGGCGTTTGTACAGGGGAAGCAGTCCATTGATGCTTTGATTGCATCCCAACCGGATAATTATATCAAGTATGTTGACCGTGAAAAACGAGCGGAAAACAAATTGTGCGAATGGGCAGATGAGTGTCCGGATTTGTTTTCTGAAAAATGTAAGGGGTGTGAAAAATATCCTGTTAATATACTCCCCGAGCTTTACCAGTATCACAGGCTAAGGCCGTTTTTCAGGGCTATGACCAATCAGGCCTTTACCTTGATGCACCTGAAAAGGTATGAAAAGGCCATTGATATCCTGATGGTGTGCCGGGAATACCAGCCCTTATGGGGCACCTCAAACATGATCGGTATATGCTGGCTCAATATCGGAAAATTGGAAAAAGCAGATGCATGGTATACTGAGTTCTTGTGGAATGATGTCTATTATATCAAGGCCCTGATCAAGTATTTGAAGGGAAACAACAACAAAGCAATTGGTTACCTTTTGACCGGTACAATCAAAAATCCCCATATTGCCTGGATGCTGACCGGAATAGAACAGCCGGAAAGTACAAGATACCTGGGACATGCACTGCCGGACAGGCTGAAAGCTTCAGAATTTTTCCATGAAGATGGATATCTTTTCAAAAAGCATCCCGGTTTCAAAAGATTAATCCAATGTATCCTGGAAAACACTGAAGTGTCGGATTTGATTAAAGACCTTGAAACCAAGAAACAGAGACGGGAAAACGAGAGAAATTATAAAATGGATTCGTTCAGTTGGGATCTGCTGTATGGTAATATGAAACAAACGTTTATCAATCAATATGTTGCTTCTCTTCTTGAGCAGTTAGAGGACAAAGCCGGCCCCTATTGGATGCCGGATACAGGAAATATGATTCAGGCCCGTATCCTTGAAATTAAACAGCAGAACTGGCGGGTTGAACTTGAAGATGTTGACAAGGATTTCTATTTCAGGCCAAAGGAACATGAAGGACACCATGCCTGCGGTCAGGTCATTTCCATATTAGTGACAAAAAGTTGGTTTTACAGGAAACGGCTATTTGTATCGGGCCGGATCTTGTCCTGAGATAAAGGCATCTTAGTCCAGTATTCAGGAACCGGATAAAACCGGTTATTTTTGCGTTGTAATTTGCTCCAGCCGGTTTGTCCGGAAATTCTGGCAGCGATGAACTATCCTTGTAAATCCTCAATTGCCTTCTCAACTCTTGGGGTAATCTTGTTTTGACCTGTTTCCAGATTCCTTACGGTTCCAGAAGCATACCCAATTTTCTGGGCAAATTGTTTTTGGGTCAAGCCCATCTCAGTTCTGATTTTTTTAATCCTTTCCGGGGTCAGTCCAAATTCCTTCATAATCTCTTCATGAGAAACAGTCTCTTTCTCAGAGTCAGGGGTTTCATATCCATGCAAGAATGAAATATCCTCAATATCCTCAATAAAATCATAAAAGCTTTCGATAGGAAAGGAGACAGAAACCACTTTCCCGTCCTTATCTTTGAGAAAGCTTGCTTGGTAGACGTCCAATTTAAGTTCTGTATTGTTTATTTTAATATTCATAGCGCCCTTCCTTTGTTTCTGTGATGCCATCTTGCATATCATAGTCCCGTCCAAACAACAAGCAACGGGTGACATAGCGTTGAGAGCTTTATGTCTTGACCATTTTTCTCCATGCCTGCAATGGCAGGTTGCTTTGTTCTTTTGCAGCACGTTGTTCTTTTTTTTTGACTTTTTCTTCTGTATCCGATAAATCTAACCATTATGTTTGGAAAAAAAAAAGACAAAAACGCACCTTCTGACAGTGCTGACCAAAAAACTGAAAAAGCAGCCCTGAAAGCAGATAAAAAAGCACAGAAACAGGCGCATCAGGAAGAAAAAAAGGCTGCAAAACAGGCACGAAAAAAAGCAAAAGCAGATAAAAAAAAAGGAATCTCCCCCCAGGACCCGGCACAACCCATAGACCAGGAAATTGATAAAACAGAAAAACGAAAATTTTTTACCCTGAAAAAATTATTACTCATTTTTGCCCTGGTTGCAGCCCTGGCAGTGTCAGGGGCGGTAGTATACAAATTTTATTTTGAAAAAAAATTAGACTCCAGCTCCAGCAGACCTGACTATCAGGAAAAGGAGTTAAAACACATAGATCTGCCTGGAGAAATACTAAAATTTTCCTTTGAGCATTTTTCAGAGGTTTATTTTATCCTGGTTGAATTTAACGAAGAAATTATCAGGATAGACAGAGAAATTGAGCGTATCAATGCCATTGCTGAAAAATATCCGGACCAGGAAAGAATCGTTACCAGCGAAAAAAGAGTGTGGGAGAAAACCCGGGAAAAGGGGGTTGACCGCTTTAAAAAGATTCAAAATGAGATAAAAGCCGTTTATGTTTTATTCCAGGTCAACAGAGCCGCCGGCATTGAAAAAATAAACGAAGACGTACAGGACATCACAACAGATGCCAGGGAAGCATTAACACCGGTTGCAGACCTGACACAGCGGCTTAAAAAACAAAACAAACCTGATCAGGGGCTTATAAAGGAAACCTATCTGAAATTTAAGAAGAAATTTCTGTAATTGCTTTCCTAAGCAGCGCTTCCATCTGCGCCCTTATCTTTTCCCGGTTTTTATTTTTTTTGGATTTGGCCATGGCAAAAAAACGGGCGCATTCTTTTCTGGTTTCCCTGTCCCAGTATGCACTGACCCCTTTTTTGATTTTTTTTGAAAAATCAGCTTTTATTTCTTCACCTCTGACATCTCTGAGTGCATGGGCCCAGTTGATAATCATCGAATAAAAAATCAGACTCCTGTCAATCAGAATGTACATCAACTGAATATTGTCAACCGGACCAATTTTTATCTGGTCCCTGCCAAGTCTTATGCCTTTCACTTTAAGATCGGCAATACGTCTTCCCCCCAGCATGACAGATCCTGCACCGGCAATACCGCCAATGGCTGAAAAAATCCCAAAGGTAAGGCCTGCCGCTGCCGTGTCAATAATGGCGCCTGCAGCGCCGCCGGCCACACCGGCTGCAATGGCAATCTCTTTTGGATTAAGACCGAGAAACTGCCAGGTTTTTTCACTGAAAAGCGGCTGATTCAGGATAGAATTATCCGGCAGTTCACAATTGAAAATATTGTGCTTAAACAGGGTTCTTAACCGGTTAAAAGCGTCTTTTTCAATGGATTCAATTCGCTTTCTATACTTTTTTTCAAGGCGGTCCTTAACCGCTGCATCTTTTTTTCCGGGATGAAGGGTTGACGCCATCTCCAATCCGACTATTTCTTCCAGCATGGCCGCCATGACCCCGGCAGACACTTTTTCCCTGTTTTTCCAGTCAGATTTAAATGCGTCAATCACCCGGGAAAGGGCAGGCGCATAATCCTGATCTACATTTTTAAGGGTTTCTAAAAGATCAATACGCTCCCTGTAGGTGGCTTTTTGGGCATTAAACACCCGCAGGCAGTTAAAATGCCGCCCGAATTCATTTTTCCATTTTTCAAGGTAATTGTCTTCATCGGTTTTGCTGTTTATAACGGCCATGCGGGGCATGCCGGACAGCCTGAGGATCTCCATTTCAGCCCTGTCATCATTTCTTACCGGCCTTGCGCCGTCAACCACATAGATAATGCCTGCGCCCTGGGCAACAGGGGCAAGGAGTTCACATTCATCCCTGAAATCCGGATGGGTTTCATGGGCCTGAATAAATGCGGCCAGTATATTGTCCTGGCCGCCTGAATACTGTTTCATCCAGGCCAGGGTCTGTTTTGGCATCTGAAACCCCGGTGTATCAATAAAACGGATCACATCCCTGGAATCAATGGTAACCGGGAAACTCCGGCATTTGACCGTCTCTCCGGGCACCGGGCCGATGCGGACGGTATCATCCTCAGCAAGGGTGGACACAACAGAGGACTTCCCTTCATTGGGATGACCAAGGACGGCAAAGGAGGGAACAGGATTATGGGTTGTATTCATTTTAATTCACCAGGGTATCCACAAAGAGCAGCGGATCACTGCATTGTTTCATCTTTATTTCCCATATGCGTTTGTTGTCCGGATCAGGCCGGGTAAAAATCGTATCAGGGCGTGGTTTTCCAATGAGCAGCACCTGGATTTCAAAAGGCTCCTCTGATAGATTCCGGATGCTCTTGATAAAATTTTCAACTTCTTTTATCGGCGGCTGCCAGGCCTCGTACAGGAGAACAATACAAAAAGATGCGTTTTGTTCAACACAACGGATTGCTTTTGCCGCGGTGCTGACATCTGCATCAAAGTCAAGCCCTGTTGTGAATAGACCTGAAGGGGAGTTACCGGTTTTCTCCCGGATAAAAGATGTCAGTTCCTGCGGGGCACAGCCTTCCATAATATCTTCAGAAACAAAGACAAACAGCTGTTTTGCCCTATCCGTATCCAGTACGGCGTCATCATAAACGGGAAGGACACACTCTTTTTTTTCTGTCTCCTCTTCAGGCTGTGTTCCGGCTGTGGACACAATGGGCGTTAAAAGACGGTGTAAAAGATGTCTGCTTTTATCATGGTCAACATTAAGCCGGTCAAGGCTTGAAAAAAGAGCTCTTTTCCCGACATACAAGAGCACTGCTCTCGGCACAAGGCCGTAAAATAAAATACTAAGGCATAAAAAAGGCCACCATGAAACAAGATCTGCTGTGGCAAGCTGGACAATACCATCCTTGAGTACAATGCGCGATCCTTCAATCTGCGCCATTGAGGGACAGGCAATGGAGGAAGGCAGAATCCAGGACCAGGGTAATGCCATGAAATCAACTATTTTATACACCACATCCGCACCCATCTGAAGGGTTGACTGCCATCCAAAGGCCGTATCAAAAATAAACACCGTAAAAAGGATTGAGCCCAGAAGTCCAAGGTTAAAACCCAGTCCAAAAATCTGCATTAAAATAAAAAAAGGCCACAAAAATACGGATCCGTATTTTTTATTTCCCGATTTAAGAATCCCTGCTGCTGAATAAAACGCATCCCTTTTCTCTGCTGTTATTTTGTCGGCAAAGGTCAGGCGGGCTTTAAGGATGAATTTTTCAAACAGCCGTGCCAGAAAAAAATAAAAAAAATTGGGTTTTTTTAAAAGAGAAAATTGAACCCGCAATAAAAATGAAAGGGTAAGAAAAAAAAGAATAAACAATTGAAGAAAGACTGTAATTGAGAGGAAATAAAACACATTGACCGGAGTCGATCCTGTGTATGAAAAAAAAGACCCGCAGACCAGTGCACCGATTATTAGACCGGTAATTATAAAAAAAAACTTAAAGAAAACAAAGCTGTCTTCATAAATATCTCCGGGAAAAAGGATATCATTGCCTGAACTCTGAACTTCCTCCTGTTTCTTGAGATCAAGCCAGCGCTTTAAAATCTGCTTTGGTTTTTTTTCTGAAGCACTGATATCTGGATGAATTTTTTCCAGATAAAACTGTCTGTCCTTTTCCTTTAAGGAATTTTCATCCACCGGTTCTGTTTTCCGGTTTAAAAAATACTCCAGATTGATGATGTCACCGATTGTCCACGCCGATCTTTTCATACCCACAACCTTACAATCAGACAAAAAATTCGTCAATGTTTAAAAATATTGAGAACCAAAGGAGATCAGACTTTTTCCCTGCCAGGCGTTAAAGAAATCAAGCTGTTTAAGGACCAGTGGCCGCAGTGCCGCCGATTTTTAGCCTGGCAGAAAAAAAGGCCTCCGTCGTTTTTGTTCCTAACAGGCAATCGCTGGGGGCGGTGCTATTTAAAAAATTTGATAATCAAGTGATAATAACTGAAGACTTAAGGGTGATGTCTTTCAAATAAGACTCTCAATTCTTTACAATCAATGTCTTTCAATGTATATGTAAAATTTAAACACAGGCAGAACAACAAATGACAGCAGATCCGTTCACAGCAGAAACTGCTGGAATCACGGCAGGATCGGGTGAAATTCACTTCTGGATCTGGTGAAAACAAAAATTCTGAACTGAAAAGGATGTTTTCCGGAAAAATGAATGAACACATCAATATTGCTTCCTGGCTGAAACAGGCCACCCAGCGGTTTCCATACAAAAGAGCAGTGGTGTTTCCAGCCTCCCGGGATAAAAAAAACCGCGTGCTGTACAGTCAGCTGACCTTTAGCCAGCTGGAGCAGGCATCGGATGATCTGGCCTCAGGACTTGAAAGATCCGGCATCAGAAAAGGAACAAGAACCATTCTCATTGTCCCGCCGGGAATTGATTTTTTCACCCTTATTTTTGCCATGTTCAAGGCCGGTGCCGTACCCATTGTGGTAGACCCGGGTATGGGCATTGACAGAATGCTGTCCTGCTTTAAACAGGGAAGACCCAATGCCTTTATAGGCATTGAAAAAGCCCATGTGTTAAGAAAACTGAAACCCGGATTTTTTAAAACAGTTAAAACCTTTATAACCGTTGGAAAAAAATGGTTCTGGAACGGATATACCCTGGATGAACTGGGAAAAAAATCAGGCAAACCCTTTGAAATGGCAAATACAACAGCAGATGAGACCGCTGCCGTCCTGTTTACCACAGGCAGCACCGGACCTGCCAAAGGGGTGGTCTATACCCACGGCAATTTCAATGCACAATTGATACAGATTCAGAACCACTTTGATATTCAGGACGATGAGATTGATCTGCCCACGTTTCCGCTTTTTGCACTGTTTGATCCGGCGTTGGGAATGACAGCGGTGATTCCGGACATGGACCCGACAAAACCTGCCATGGTCAATCCCAGGCGGATTATTGAAGCCATTGACAACCATGGGGTTACCAATATGTTTGCATCCCCTGCCCTGTTGAACCGGGTGGGCAGATACGGCAGAGAAAACAATATAAAACTGCCCTCCTTAAGGCGGGTGGTCTCAGCCGGTGCTCCAGTGACACCGGCCAATATTGAACAATTTTCCGCCATGCTTACTGATGACGCCCAGATACATACTCCCTACGGGGCCACTGAGGCGGTTCCGGTTATCTCCATTGCCAGCCGTGAAATCCTCAGAGAAACCAGAAAATTGTCTGAACAGGGATTTGGGATGTGTATCGGATACCCCATCTGTGATACCCGGGTTGACATTATAAAAATCAGTGATGATCCCGTACACGAATTATCTGAAGATCAATTGATTGACAAAAACGAAGTGGGTGAAATCATTGTTAAGGCACCGCTGGTCACCAGACATTATTTTCAGAATGTTGAGGCAGACAGTCTGGCTAAGATTATGAACAGGAACAATGAATTCTGGCACCGCATGGGGGACCTGGGCTGGCGGGACACTAAAGGGAGGATATGGTTCTGCGGTAGAAAGAACCACAGGGTGGTTATGGAAAACGAAACCCTGTTTACCATTCCCTGCGAGGCTGTGTTCAATAATCATGAAAAAGTGTTCAGAAGTGCATTGGTCGGTGTGGGCCCCCAGAACATGCAGACCCCGGTCATGTGCATTGAACCGGCTGAAAAAATTAAAGACACCAAAGCCTTTCTCCAGGAAATGAGGGAAGTGGCCCTTTCCCATAAATTAACAGAGGATATTGAACAGATTCTCATACATTCTGCCTTTCCCGTTGACATCCGGCACAACTCCAAAATCTTCAGAGAAAAACTGGCAGCCTGGGCCCGGAAGCAACTCAGGGGGTTAAATATGTTCAGGTGGCGCAGCAGAAAAGACGGCTTAAAAGACAAGACATATGGGCGGTTCTATTCTGATCAGGGGCCTTAATCCGGCAGAAGATCGTAAAAATACAGCATCACATCCGAGCGCGTTACAATACCGACAATTTTGTCCTTTTCAATCACTGGGATTCTTCCGATATCATGCTTAATCATCAGCCTTGCCGCATCAATGGCACTTTTCTCCCGGTCAATGGTCACAATGTCTCTGCTCATAAAGGCCTTTACAGGAGACTGCATTTCACTCATTTTTTTAACTTTTCTGAAATCCCTTCGTGAAAGCACTCCGACAATTTTCTCATTCTTATCAACAACCGGCATGCCGGTACACCCCAGCTCTCTTAACATAAGGGCGGCCTCCTCCACCAGGGAATCCTCGTCCACAGTAACAACAGGAAAGGACATGATATCTCCGATGATGACAGAAGAATGCTGATTTCCCTTTATCAGCTCAATAATCATTTCCTCAAGCACCTCTGGGGTCCCTGACTTGACAAGGGCTGAACCCGCCCCGGGATGCCCGCCCCCGCCAAGGCTTCTCATGATCAGACCGACATTTATATCCTCCACCCGGCTTCTGCCGATCACCATGCACTTATCCCTTTCAGTGTCCCGGAAAACACCAAATGCGGCATCCACATTGACAATATCCCTGTACATCTGAACCACCAGTGACAGATTCTGCACATGGCCTTCTATATCCAGGCAGGACACACTTATGGTAAACCCGGAAACTTCACTACGCTCAGCTGACTGAATCATCTCAAACAATATGTCTTTTTGCTTTTTCCCATAGGCATGGCGCAGAAATGTGGCCAGAATATGAAGATCAGCCTTTCTTTCAAGCAGGTATCCGGCTGCTCTGGCATCTTCTGCAAGGGTGGACGGAAAGGTGAGATTCCCTGTGTCCTCGTACAGCCCCATTAAAAAAAGACTGGCCTGAATCGGGGTAATGATTTTTTTCTGTCTTGACAGTTCCCGGATCATCAAAGTGACATTGGAACCGGTTTCTTCCCGTACGGAAATATCCGCTTGAATGTCTCCCTTTACATGGTGGTCAATGACAATTATTTCAAGGTCTTTTTTATTTTTTAATTTTTCCATGCCTTCCAGGCGGTTCCATGAATTTGTATCTACAACGATCATCGTGGTCACCTCGTCTAAATCCACTTCAGACGGGTGATAAAAATCAAAGATATCCTTATGAATGGATAAAAACCCTTTGAGATTGGGATTAATGGTTTTGGGAAGCACGGCAACAGCTTCAGGATAGAGAATTTTAGCGGCCACAAGAGATGCCAGTGCATCAAAATCGGTTCCTTTATGGGTTACTATAATCTTCATGGGTATTCATTCCTGTCAATTCTGTTATCAGCATCTCCATGGTCACCGATCTGAGGTTTCATGGGAGACCCCGGGTTGTGTGAAAATTCTGGAAGCTGTTTCAATCCGGAATTGCCATATTCAAGACTCAGCTGATGTTTTTTTATCATAAGTTCAGACTCCATGCTTTTTTTGGCAAGCAGATATTTCATGTACATAAACCAGGCAAACAAAAGAAAAAAACCAAGAAAACCGGCCAGAAAAAACCATTTAAACCTCAAAATGGTTTCAATGCCCGCCTTTCCAAGGAAGGCCAGCAGATCCGGAACAACCCAGAAAAGAAAAATACATGCAAACACAATAAAGCCGATAATAAAAATATTATAGGAGCTGATCCGCAGCAACATGTTTTCAACTCTGGTTCCCGATTCTTTTTCCCTGCTGTTCCTGTCAATTTCAGAGCCCTCCTTTCCATTGAGAAAGACCATAACCGCCTTTAGAATGAAGGCCAGCAAAAGGACAAGTCCCACAGGAATACCCACGGCAGCCGAAAACCATGCCCGGAAAGGGAAAGGAGTCTCCTCGGTTTTCAGTTTTATTTTGTAGTTTTTAAGATCGCCAAAATTATTTTCAAAATAATACTTGTTAAAATTGCTCAGGCTGGCGCCTTTTACCTCGTAAATTACATCATTGTCATTATTGAGAACCTGTACAAAGGAATTTCTGCCGGATTTGATAAGGGCAAAGGCAAAAATTTCAATTTCAATAAGAAAAAAACCAATAATAACAATAACAAAAAGTTTTTTATACTGTTTCAGCTGTTCAGACCAGGATCTGTTTTCCATAAAATTTAATACCTCTTACCCGATGATTAAGTTTTTGTGTCTGGTGTGGGAGAAAAGGGTCAGGCCACTTCTTTACCTTATTTTCTTTTACAACCTGTTTTCCAAAATTTCAAATATAAATGGAATAAAAGTCCATTGTTTTTATTTTTATTATATAATATTATTGATTTTTAAAAAATGCTTTAAGTCGATTATCAAATTTTTTTATATAAACCGGCATGGCCGGACCATGATCATCGATCCGGCCGCCACGAAGAATGAAACGCCGCCAATGGCAATGCTTTGACGAGTTTTTCTTATAAAAACAGCCGATTAAAAGCCCCCAGCGTTTGCCTGTCAGGAATATTGAGAACCAAAGAAGACAAGGCTTTTTGTCCTGCCAGGCGTTGAATCCCGTCAACAAGCCTGACCTTATAATAGAGCAAAATTAGAATTGATGAAATGTAAAATTTAATTTAGACCATTACCTGTCTGTCCGGGTTTGTCAGGCAGACAGGCATATATCACTCGATTATCAACTTTTTATGAAAGGGCCGATTAAGAGCCCCCAGCGTTGGTTTTCAAAAAACTTGATAATCGAGTATCAGGAATTTTAAAATTATGAATAAATTAATTATCACCATTCTCGGCAAAGACAGGCCGGGTATTATTGCGACTGTTTCAGCAAGCCTTTTTCACCTTGAATGCAATATAGAAAATGTAAACCAGATGATTCTTCAAAATAAATTTGCAGGTTTTTTTGTTGTTGAGCCCCACAGGGATCTGGATAAAGACGGACTGAAAAAACAACTGGCAGAGGCGTTAAAGGAAACAAATCTTCGTATTCACGTGGACACCATAAATAAAAACACCAGCACAACCGAACCAGCAGACAGTGAATTGTTTCTCATTACAACCATCGGCCCGGATCAAAAGGGACTGGTTGCCGGAATTACCGAGGTGATTGCCAGATTCAATGTCAATGTCATCAACCTTAAAGCCATGTTCAAAGGGGGAGATGATCCAAATTCCAATATCATGAGCTATGAAGTGGCCATCACCCGTGAAAATGACAAGACAAATCTTTTTTCCGCCCTGAGAAAACGGGCCAGAGAGTTGAATCTGGATATCAGCATTCAGCACAAGAATATATTTCAAACCATTAATAAAATCTAGTACAGGAATAAAAATGCTTAATAGTCAGGAAATTCTTTCTACCATTGAAATGGTTAAAAATGAGCACCTTGATGTCCGAGCCGTTACCCTTGGGATCAATCTCTTTGACTGTATCAGTCATGACCTTGAGGTGTTCAAGAAAAATATAAGAAAAAAAATTATCGGTAAAGCATGCGACCTTGTTTCGGTATGCAACGCAGTCGGAGAAAAATACGGTATTGAAGTGGTCAACAAACGCATTTCCACAAGCCCCATTGCCCTTGTGGGTGCTCCGTTTTCTGAAGATCAGATGATTGAAATCGCACATACTTTAAATGACATTGCAAAAGAGGTCAATATTGATTTTATCGGCGGATTTTCCGCCCTGGTGGAAAAGGGCATTGCCACAGGAGACCATTCCCTGATCAAAGCCATTCCCAGAGCCCTTGCAGATACCCAGCGGGTGTGTGCGTCAGTGAATGTGGCCACTTCCCGGTCCGGCATCAACATGGATGCCGTGCTTGACATGGCACATGCCATTAAAAAGGCAGCCCGGCTGACTGAAAAAGATGATGGAATTGCCTGCGCAAAACTCTGTGTGTTTGCCAATATCCCCCAGGACATGCCCTTTATGGCAGGGGCCTATCTGGGCGTGGGCGTCAGCGATGCAGTGATTAATGTAGGGGTCAGCGGGCCCGGTGTTGTAAAAAAAGCCATTGAAAGGACCATTAATGAAACCCCAAACCTTTCCCTGGGAAAAATTGCTGAAATCATCAAAAAAACATCCTGCAAGGTCACCCGGGTCGGCGAACTCATTGGAAGGGAAGTGGCTGACAATCTAAATACCCGTTTTGGTGTGGTGGATCTTTCCCTTGCCCCGACCCCGACGGTGGGAGATTCAATTGGTGAAATCTTTCAGACCCTGGGCCTTGCAAGCATTGGTGTGCCGGGCTCCACAGCAGCCCTTGCCATGCTCAATGATGCCGTCAAAAAAGGAGGGGCCTTTGCCAGTTCCCATGTGGGCGGATTAAGCGGGGCTTTTATACCGGTGTCAGAAGACCTGAACATTGCCGTAGCCGCTGACAAAGGATATCTTTCCATTGAAAAGCTCGAAGTCATGACCTGTGTCTGTTCTGTGGGCCTTGACATGGTTCCGGTTCCCGGCAGTATATCAGAAGAAACCCTTGCCGGCATTATAGCCGATGAAATGGCCATTGGCATGATCAACAATAAAACCACTGCCACAAGGATTATTCCGGTTCCCGGGAAAAAGGCCGGGGATTCTGTTTATTTCGGAGGCCTGCTGGGGGAAGCAAAGATTATGAATGTTGCCCATGCTGAAAACCAGGACAGATTTGTGACCCGGGGCGGACGGATTCCCGCACCCATACACAGCATAAAAAATTAAAAGATTGACACAATGATTATTGGATCAGGAAAAATAATGCTGCGGCTTTATGAATGCCGGTCTTTAAAGGAAAAAAGAGCCGTTGTAAAATCATTTACAGCAAGATTGAAAAACCGGTTCAATATCTCCATTGCTGAAACCGGCTTTAATGACCACCATTCAAAAGCTGAAGTTGGATTCTCACTGGTGGGCAACAGCAGCAGACGGATCAACTCAAAAATCGACAAGATCTTTAACGCAGCTGAATCCATGGGTATTGCTGAAATTACAGACTGTGATTTTGATATTGTCTCGTGGTAGCTGGATCTGTTTTTTCCTGCCGACCGGAATATAAAATTAGAACACAACATTAAAAAAGGAATAAAAACCACAGAACCCTCAGAAAAGAAATAAAATTCTGTGTTTTCTGTGTTTTCTGTGTGTTCTGTGGTTAAACACAAAATGGAATCTGTATTTTCAAAATTAAAAGTAATCCAGGACGACATTACAAAACTGAAAGTAGATGCCATTGTCAATGCCGCCAACAACGGCCTTTTAGGCGGAGGCGGCGTGGACGGTGCCATTCACCGGGCAGCAGGGCCTGAACTCCTTGAGGAATGCAGAACGCTCAAAGGATGCGCCACAGGCGAAGCTAAATTAACAAAAGGATATGCCCTTCCCGCCAGACATGTGATTCACACGGTGGGGCCTGTGTTTGACAGGGAAGGACCGGAAAAGTCAGAACAGCTGCTGCGATCCTGTTATGAGAACTGCCTGGGTCTGGCAGAAGACAATGCCTTGAAAACCATTGCTTTTCCGGCAGTAAGCTGCGGGGTATACGGCTATCCTGTCCATAAAGCCAGCAGGATTGCCGTATTGTCTGCCGTCAATTTTCTGAAGTCTCACAGGGATTTTGATCAGGTTATTTTTGTGCTTTTTTCAGAAAAAAATGCAGCTATTTACAGGCAGACCATCCATGATATAAAGACGACCATGCCCTGACAAGGGTTTGTTACTTCATAATTGGCGTGCAGCTGTTGATATACCACTGGGCCGCCATGTCAAGGCCCTTTGCCACAGAGTACCCGGGCGCATACCCGAGCAGGGTCTGAGCCCGGCTGATGTCAGCCAGAGAATGCCTGACATCGCCCGGCCTGAAATCTCTGTACACAGGGGTGGTGTCTAAAACATAGGGGTATGTCGGGGCAATTCTTTCCTGAATCAATGAAAAAAGCTGGTTCAGGGTAGTTTTCCGGCCAAAGGCCACATTGTACACCTTGTTTAAAGCGGATTCATTGCCGGTCAGGGCGGCAAGGATGTTGGCCTGGACGCAGTTGTCAATATAACAAAAATCACGGCTGGTCTCTCCGTCACCATTAATATATACCGTTTCTTTGCGGATCAGGGAGGCAAACCACAGAGGAATCACCGCGGCATAAGCCCCGTAAGGGTCCTGACAGCGGCCAAATACATTGAAATATCTCAGCCCAATGGATTTAAACCCGTAGGTCAGGGCAAACACTTCGGCGTATAGTTCATTAACGTATTTTGTCACCGCATAGGGAGACAGGGGCTTTCCTATAACATCCTCTTTTTTGGGAAGGGCCTGATGATCTCCGTAGGTTGAACTTGATGCGGCATAGACAAACTGCCTGACTCCGGCATCCCGGGCCGCCGTCAGCATATTGAGAAATCCTGTAATATTGTTCTCATTTGTCAGAACAGGATTTTCAACGGACCGCGGTACAGAGCCCAGGGCGGCCTGATGAAGCACATACTCCTGATTTCTGCAGGCTCTGCGGCAGGTTTCAATATGCCTTATGTCCCCGTTTATGAAAGAAAACCCTGCCCATTGGTTTTCTGATACGGATTTCTCAACCAGATCAAGATTATGCTGAAACCCTGTTGAAAAATTATCCAGCCCGGTGACTTTCTGGTTCTGCCGAAGAAGGGCTTCTACCAGGTTGGACCCTATAAACCCGGCTGCCCCCGTTACCAGCCACGACCGTGGATTTTCTCTGATTTCTCTTGTCTTTGTTTCATATACCATGAGCGCTCTCTTTTTTTGTCCACACAGAATATTTACCTACAAAAACCCGGCCATATTCAGCTATAGCCGCCAGAATCGGATATTTCTTTTCTCCAGGTCTTTTTTATCCAGCATGGATTTAATATCAATAATACATCCTTTGGTGTTGAGCATGGCCGTAAATTCAGACGTATCCATTTCTCTATATCTTTTGTGGGGCACGGCAATGATCACCGCCCCCAGCCCGGACAATGCATCCAGGGAACAGAGGGTGATGCCGTACAGCTGTTCTGCCTCTCTGGGGTCTGCCATGGGCTCGTGAACCAGCACCTCTATTCCATAGGACTGAAGCTCTTTTACAATATCCACCACCTTGGTGTTTCTTAAATCAGGACAATTTTCCTTAAATGTCAGCCCAAGCACTCCAACCCTGGAATGCTTGACATTCTGGTTGGAATTGATCATCAGTTTGACGGTTTTTTCAACCACAAACCGGGCCATATTATCATTGATCCGTCTGCCTGCCAGAATTATTTCAGGATGATAGCCCATTGATTCGGCCTTGAAGGTGAGGTAATACGGATCAACCCCGATACAATGGCCTCCCACAAGACCGGGAGAAAAGGGCAGAAAATTCCATTTTGACCCAGCGGCCTTTAACACATGGGAGGTGTCAATATTCATCCTGTCAAAAATCAAAGACAGCTCATTCATCAGGGCAATATTCAAATCCCGCTGGGTATTCTCAATCACCTTGGCCGCTTCAGCTTCCTTTATGGTTTCTGTTCTGTAAACACCGGCATCCACAATTGAATTGTAAAGCCAGGCAACCTTTTCCAGGGTGTCCTCATCATCTCCGGAAACCACTTTAACAATTTTTGTCAGGGTATGTTCCTTATCTCCGGGATTAATCCGTTCAGGGGAATACCCCACATGAAACTCTTTTTTCCAGGTATACCCGGAAGCTTCTTCCAGAAGGGGGACGCAGATATCTTCAGTTACCCCGGGATAAACCGTGGATTCAAATATAACAACCGCATCTTTTTTCATGTTTCTGCCGGCAGTTACAGAAGCGCTTTCAACAGGGCCGAGATCGGGGCGGCGGGCATGGTCAATGGGGGTAGGAACGGCCACGATGATGAAATCAGCCTGGGAAAGGGTCAACGGATCACTGGTCGGGGTAAAATAAACAGCCGCTTCAAACTCTTCTCCGGACACTTCTCCTGTGGGATCCTCAAATTTTCTGCAGTTTTCAACAATACTTTCCTTTAAATCCAGACCAATGGTTTTAAATTTTGCGCCGAAATGAACCGCCAGGGGCAGCCCCACATATCCGAGACCAATCACCGCAATTGTGATATTTTCTTGTTCCATGATTAAACGCATTCCTTTTATTTTATCCGTCCTTCAAGGCAGACTGTCTTATTTTTTCACAGATGAACCGGCAGTATTTCTGTGTATCTTCCTCATCCGGTCCCTCAACCATGACCCGCAGCAAAGGCTGGGTCCCGGAATATCTCACCAGGACCCTGCCGCTGCTGTCCAGCTGTTCTCTGACATATTTTATGGCATCGGCAATGGGCGGTATTGCCATGAAATCCGGCTTTGAACTGTTTACTGCCACATTCATCAGCACCTGGGGGTAAATTTTCATTATACCGGCAAGCTCAGACAATTTCTGTCCGGTTTCCGCCATCACAGAAATCAGCTGCAGTGCAGTGAGCATGCCGTCGCCCGTGGTATGATACCGGGAAAAAATCATATGGCCGGAATCCTCGCCTCCCATGACGGCCTGGGTTTGGGCCATTTTCCTGAGCACATTTCTGTCACCTACATCCGTTATAAAACATTCAATGCCAAGGGTTTCAACTGCTTTTAAAAATCCGATATTGCTCATCACCGTGGCAACGATCCTGTTTGGCTCAAGCCGTCCTGAATCTCTGGCATGTTTGGCGCACACGGCAAGGATGGTGTCCCCGGTGATGCGTTTTCCGGTTTCATCCACAGCAATGAGCCGGTCAGCATCGCCATCAAAGGCCAGCCCCAGGTCTGCCCTGCCTGCAACCACATTTTCAGATAATTTTTCTGTATGTTCCGACCCGCAGTTCAAATTTATATTTTTACCATCAGGCGTATTCCCCATAAACAGGGGATCAAAATAAGGAGAGAAAAAAACTTTGGGAGCCACCTTGAATGCCGCCCCGTTGGAACAGTCCACAACAATTTTAAAAGTTTTGCTGTCCTTTGGAGGGGTATAGGTGGTTTTTAAAAAATCCGCATAAAGATCCAGTGCCTGGGAAAGAGGGGCAACCCTGCCGGTTTCCCGGGGTAAATTTTCTTCATTGATGGTAAAAACCTTTTTTTCAATGACATCCTCCTCTGAATCCAGGAGTTTGCTGCCATCTCCTTTAAATATCTTTATGCCGTTATCCTGATAAGGGTTGTGGGAGGCTGAGATAACCATGCCGGCACCGGCATGATCAATGGATGAGGCGTGAAAGGCAATCCCCGGTGTCGGGATCACCCCGGCCTGAAGCACATTTACCCCCCTGCCGGTAATCCCGGCAGAAAGGGCAGCATCCAGCATATCCCCTGACATGCGGGTATCCTTTCCCAGCACAATTGAATCAAACCCCTTTTCTTTAACAAACAAAGCCGCCGCCGCTCCGATCTTCAGGGCTGTCTCCGCTGTCATGGGATAAACATTGGCACCCCCCCGGATACCGTCTGTTCCAAATAATTTTTTTGTCATTTAATTCAACCTTCAGACTTCTTCAAATTTGCTTGAAGTATATTAAAATTTTTTGGACAGTCAGGGCATATATAACCCACTGGAATTTCAGTACCTATATAATATTCACATAATCGCTGTCAATAATTTCAGGAAGTTATAAGCAGCAAAAATAAGCAAATGTCCAATTTTCCTTAAATTTTGTATAACAAATCATTTTAGGCAGTTATGTTACGGCGCTTCTTTATTTGAAGAAGTCTGACCTTTAATTCTAGCCTTTTTTAAAAATCAAATCACTTATGAAATATGTGCCATTGGCGCAACCCAGGAGACGGGCAAAAAGACAAGCAGGATGCGTGGATTATTTTTGAAAAAATCCACTAGTGCTGATCAGAAAAACATGACTCAAGATCACACGCCTTCATTACCTTGTTTTCAATATTTTCAAGCCAGACGCTGCCTGAAGCAGCTGCATCTGCATCGAGACGCTTGATAACAGGAATATATTTTTTTCCGTGATGGAAGATGCCCCTTTCAAGGGCGTTTAAAAAATCTTCTGGAATTTCACTGAAATAATTTGCTTTTTTTTCATTTACCAATGTTTTTTTCAGTTCCGGTCTCTTTTTTATAATCAAATCATGGAAAACGATAAGTTCACTCTGTTTTCCGCTGGATTTGGAGAGAAGCCTGTGTTTTGATATTTCAAGTTTTCTGCAGAATTCCTCAAGGCGTTTAATGCGTTCATCAATACTTTTGTCAAGGGTATCCATCATCCCCTGGTTCAGGGCTTTTTCCAGAGTGTTATCCGTGTCCACAAAAAACTCCCGGATGTTCCTGTACCAGTTCAACAGGGCAATCATGGCAGCGATATACCGGCAGTTATTAAAATAAACCCGTTTTACACTGGTATAGACATGAGGCCTTCTGGGAATGGAGCCGTCCTTTAATGCACCGCCGAGAATAATTCTGTCAGGCCTTGACTCATCCTTTCTGCAGATGGTGCCCGCTGCTGTAACTGAACCAAAGGCCAGGCGGCAAGGCCCCACAACCCCGCCCTGTCCCCCCAGAAATACTGGGCGGCAATTGAGCATCACCCCATGGTGCACGTTTCCGAACATGGACGGGGTGGCTTTGTCCTGATTCGGGGTATAATTGAAATGAATAAAAGAGCTGCCCACCTCACTGTGATCCTTATGACCTGTCCCGCCTGCCATAAAACAATCACAGAAATTAATCAGACTGCCAAGGGTGACAAAGGGAAACAAAAGGGTCTGCTTTAATCCAACGGTATGGGCTGCCGAGGCATATTCCTCCAGAATGGTTCCTTCTCTGACATGGGCGCCGGACCCGAATCTGTTGCTGCCGGCAAAAACAGCCCCCTGAAAAAACCCGCCCTTTAATTCAGTTCCAGGACCCATCAAACAATTGTCCACAGTAACCGGTGCCTCCCGTCCAAGGCTGACATCAGACATGATCAGGGTGTTTTTTCCAGATATCTTTGTTCCAGGATACAGGGTTACATTGGTATTGGAAATCCGCTCGGGATCAACTTCATCTCCAATTAAAACAGAACCGGGCAATGGCATTGTCACCCCCCGTTTCAAGAGAATTTCCAGATTTGAATTTACCTTCACCCTCCACTCCCCTTTAAGTGTTAAGTTTTAAGTGTTAAGTGTTAAGTGTTAAGTTTTAAGCCAATGACGGCAGACGGCTTTCATGTTTTGTTGTGCCTGTCAAGGCATGGCCGTTATATGAAACAGCAGAACCTGGTCTAAGGGCTGGTATTATTATGCCGTGGTCTATTGTGATGGTTCAGCCGTTACATGAACCGGTATAACACCCCTGCCCAGGTCAATCCAGCTCCAAATCCCACCATAAGAACGGTATCGTCCTTTTTACCCACAAGATTTTGTTCCAGGGCCTCGTCCAGGGCAATGGGGATGCTTGCAGCAGTGGTATTTCCGTATTTCTGGATATTATTGAACATTTTTGATTCATCGATTTTAATAAACTGCCGAAAGGCCTGGTTGATCCGCAAATTTGCCTGATGGGGGAACACCATATCAAGATCTTCTACGGAAAGACCTGCTTTCTCGAGGGTTTCCTTTGTGACCTGGGGCAGTTTTCTGACAGCATTTTTAAACACCCGCTGACCATCCATAACTGGGTAGTGTCTCGGGCTGTTATTATCCAAATCTCTGGGGAAACGTTCAGGAAGCCTTGATGCGGGAAGTTCAGTCATTAATGAGTCTGCTCCGGACCCGTCTGCATGGAGACTTGCCGCAAGAATCCCTACATTTTCACTGGTTTCAACGCCTTCAACGCACACTGCCCCGGCCCCGTCTCCAAATATAACAGCAACATCCCTGCCCCTTGTTGATTTGTCAAGGCCTGTACTGTGAATCTCCGCACCTACAATAAGAATTTTTTCAGCCAGACCGCTTTTTATGTAGGCATCTGCAGTTGCAAGGGAATACAGAAAGCCGGTGCACTGCTGACGGACATCCAGGGCCGGGGTGGATTTAAGACCCAGCTTATGCTGAAGCAGACAGCCTGAACCTGGAAAAAAAATATCAGGGCTTAAGGTGGCAAAGATAATAAAATCCAGATCCTCTGCTTCCCAGCCCGCCTTTTTCAATGCTTTGTGTGAAGCCTCAAGACCCAGATCAGAAGCCCCAATCACCTGTCCTTCAGGGACCCAGTAGCGCTGTTTTATCCCGGTTCTCTGCTGTATCCACTCATCTGACGTATCCATTATTTTAGTCAGATCCTCGTTGGTCACAAGCCGGGATGGAAAAGCCCTGCCCGTTCCTCTTATAATTGTTTTTTTCATATTTTTTCCATCTGGTATTATCTGTTTTTTTTATATGAAAGTCGTGGTGCGCCGGCAGCCGATTAAGAGCCACCAGCCGTCAGCCATCTGTACTCAGCTAACAGCTTTCAAGATTTGTTGTGCCTGTCAAGGTATAGACGTTGTAAAAAACGTTCGTCAAAGCATTGCTGTTGGCTGCGTTTCATTCTTCTTTTAATAAATGATTAAACTATACTATTTTATAAATGAAAGCAAGGGAGTGGAGATGAATTTTCAGATGAAATCTGGTATATTAATCATTTATCAAAACAAAATAACGGCCATGCCCGCCGGGTACAGCAAACAATGAAACATTGCAGCCTCAGGCAGGCGCAAAAGGAAAAAAATCTTGCTTATTGAATCTTTTTTTTTAATTATCGGACTTGTTCTCCTCTATTACGGCTCTGAGTTTCTTGTAAAAGGCGCTTCTTCAACCGCTTTGCTTCTTTCTGTAAAACCTGTAATTGTGGGCATTACCATTGTTTCCTTTGCCACTTCCGCCCCTGAACTGCTGGTAAGTCTTGTTGCTGCATTCAATAAATTCCAGGGAATTTCTGTGGGCAACATACTTGGCAGTAATGTTATTAATATCGGGCTTGTCCTTGGCCTGAGTGCGGTTTTTAAAACCATTCATATCCACAGACAGATTATCAGATTTGATATGCCCTTCATGCTTGCAGCCTGTGTTCTTTTCGGCCTGTTCTGCATGGACGGGCACATTGATCATATTGACGGGGCAATTCTTCTTGGTCTGCTCATTGGTTATCTGATACTGGGGATTTTAAATTCAAAAGACAAAAACAACACGATCCATCCTGAAAAAACCCTGAAAAAATTTTCCATCAATCTGTTTTTAGTTGTATTTGGTATTGCCGCCCTTGCAAAGGGTGTATCCTTAGTGGTTGAATCTGCAATTTACATGGCAAGAAGTATCGGTCTTACAGAGGCGTTTATAGGCATATCAATTATTGCAATGGGCACGTCTCTTCCTGAACTTGCCACTTCAGTTGTGGCCGCAGCCAAAAACGAAAGCGATCTTTCCCTGGGCAATATTGTGGGCAGCAATCTGTTCAATATCTGCCTGGTAATGGGGACTATCGGCCTTATCAGCCCAATACATATTGATAAAGCTATTTTAAATTTCCCTTTATGATCATCATCACCTTCATACTTTATGGATTTGCCCTGTTTAAAAAAAAATAGAACGCAGCACGGGTTTTGTCTTTATCTTTATCTTTTTGTTTTTATTTTACATTATTATGTCCTATTACAAATAAATATCGGCATCCTTCATTTGCCAGTTTACACTTTCTGGAGCCACATTCCCATTTTTCGGGAATTATCTCAAAAAAAGTGTCAACTACTTTTGATGGATTATGAAGGGTGCCTAAATTTGCTGTTATAAAAGATCTCCCACTTTTTACTTGCAAAGAGATGGTTTTATATTATAAGATTGTAAGGTATTCCTTTGAAAATTTTTTTAAGGGCCATACCCTGTTCAGCACAACAAAAAATGACGGAATTATCCGGCGAGCGTTCTGTCATATATCGTCCATGCCTTGACAGGCACAACAAAGCATGAAAGCTTTTAGCTGAGTACTGACGGCTGATAGCTTTCATATAAAAAAAATTAAATATTTAATTTTCAGGCTGCTATGATCACTGATCCCCCTTATAAAATCCTTATTGTTGATGATAATGACGATATCCTTTCAACCTTTTGCGAGTTTTTTGATCCTGTGGAATACAGCATCCGTACGGCCGGCAACGGCCTTGATGCACTGAAAAAAATCAAAAAAGACAAAAAGGAATTTGATGTTTTAATCACGGATCTGATCATGCCTGGTATTGGCGGCGTGGGGTTGATATCCATTGTCAACAACCCCTCGGCTAAAGATCGAGGGGCTTGCAAGGTAACTTGTAAGCCCGGTTGATTAGCCTAAGTCTTAACTGACTACGTTACATTGGAATATATAGTCATCCCAAGGTACTCCACACGCCAAGGGCTCTGAGGTCAGTGTTTAA
>JAYEJJ010000059.1:0-5362 GCA_034660495.1 Thermodesulfobacteriota bacterium
CAAACAGCTTGATTGTCGCAACGCCTGGCAGGGAAAAAGTCTGATCTCCTTTGGTTCTCAATGTTCCTGACAGGCAACCGTTGGGGGCTCTTAATCGGCCCTTCCATAAAAACTTGATAACCGAGTTATAGTAAACTTAAAGTTTGACCGTATTTTAAATACTTTACAATGTTTTTCAGCTTTAAGTCAATATTAAGGTAAAATCCCTTTAAATTTTACCAGACAGGTCTGGGGAAACATAATGAGAATTGCTGTCTTTTCTGATGTTCATTCCAATGAAGAAGCGCTCAGGGCCTTTATTGAGCATTCCATAACCCGTAAGATAAACCGCTATGTATTTCTTGGTGATATTGTGGGATACGGGGCCAGCCCCAACTCCTGCATTCGCCTGTTAAAGGCCATGCCAGGTGTGCATTTTGTTTTAGGCAACCACGATACAGCTGCTGTGGGAGGAAATCACAACATGTGCAGGGTTGCGGCCAGGTCCCTTTCCTGGACCAGGAAGCGCCTGTCTCAAAACAGTATCGTGTTTTTAAAAAACATGAAGGAACGAATCCAAAAGGACAATGTCCTGTTCTGCCATGCCAATCCCTGCGGAGTTTCCGACTGGTATTATATCTCAAACAAATCCCGTATTTCCAGAACCTTTTTCCTGACCCGAGCAAAAATACTCTTTGCCGGCCACACCCATAAGGCCGCGTTTATTACCCGTAAAAATTTTTTATGCGTTTATATGAATACGCCGGAAAACAGAGCGGTTGTTCCTGTGGCAAATACAAATCGTCAGATTTTCAACTGCGGCAGCATTGGCCAGCCAAGGGATGGTGATCCCCGGGCCTCTTACCTGATTTATGATACCTGCAGAAAAGTCGTGGAGTTTTACCGGGTGGGTTACGATTACCAGCTGGCTGCTCAAAAAATAAAGGCGGCCGGCCTGCCGGACGCATTGTGGTTACGGCTTGAAAAAGGACTGTGATCCTAATACATATCTTCTGGAATGTATTTTCCCTGCCCGAAGTCTGGAAGTTTTGTGAACAGATCGTTATAAAGGACATTTGCGTTTTCATACCGCTTTTCAAGACTGGTTTCCAGGCAGGTCATAATTATCTGTTCAAGCTTAACCGGAAACCCGGATATGATTTCCCCCGGCGGTTTTACCATGACATCTGTTTCAATATCCATGGGATAAAAACGGTTGTCCTGGCACAGGGGCAGACGGTTGACACTGAAAATATAAAGGACCACGCCCATTGCCCACACATCGCTTGCAAGGCAGGGGGACCCTTTTATCTGTTCAGGGGCCATGAAATTCAATGTGCCCTGGGAAGGCGGCCCTGTCTCAAACCAGGTGACTTTTCTGGCGCTGCCGAAATCAAGAAGCTTTACCTTGCCAGAGTCCGTCACCATGATATTGTCGGGCTTGATGTCCCTGTGCATTATACCGTGTTCATGGGCATAGGAAACAACAGAGAGAAGCTGAAGGAAAATATCCTCTTTCTGCCTGCCTGACATGAGGGATTCAAAACGTCTGGACAGGGTCTGCCCTTTGATATGCTCCTGGATCAGTATGAATTTTTCATCTTCCTTTAATACTTCAATGAGATGCACAATATTGGGATGGTATACCAGACGTTTGAGAACCGCTGCACACCTCAGGGAGTTGATATTTAAATGCGGAGAATGGGGGATTTTGGCCACAGCCTCCCTGTTTTCATCTTTTACCAGCCAGATTTCAGCATCCCCGCCTGCAGCGATTTTACGAACATGTTCCCATTTTCTGGAAATGGGCGGCATGGTTTTCCGGGCAAGCTGGCTTTTAGGGGCGAAAAACCGTATCCCCTGGTGGAGGTATTCAAGGATAAGGGGCTTTGTGTCTTTGTCAGGGGCTTTTCCCTGCCGGGTTTCAAGTATGGCCTGACCGCTTTCAAGGAGGACATAAAACCGCATGGCAAAACTGTCTTCATCCCATGGCATCACAAAATAATCATCTGCACCGGCTTTAAGAAAGGCATGGATCTGGTCTGACAGATCCATGGTCAGCAGAACAAGAATAGGTACCTGGATGACAAGGGCCTTTTTCGCCCGGTAAATTTCTGCCAGGGTTTTTTCCCGGTCTGAATATGCATGGATAAGAACAAGACATATTTCTTTTTCCTTTAAAAAAGAAATCACAGGCGGCGTGTCAAACCCTTTGACTGAAGCGGGCGTGATGTTAAAGGTCCGGAGCAGCCGCCGGATAAAGATTTCCAGTTTAAAGGTAAGGTTGACCATTAACAGGGTTTCAGTCTTCATTTTCTTTACTTTTTCAGCTGACAGTCCATGGTTCGATAAGTTCTATTGTCTTCTTCCCGGCATCAAGCCTTATTTTTCTGCCCAGGGGCAGGCTCAGGCAGGGATGGGTATGGCAGCAGTCAAATTCGCCAAGAACGGGGATATCTGTTTTACCTGCCGTTTCCATTAAAAGATCACAGGGACGTTTGCCGGTACCCTGGTCATTGTATTGTTCATGTTTGCCCAGTATAATGCCGCCGATTTTTTCAAAATACCCATGGGTGTTTAACAGGGCAAACAACCGTTCCATATACGATGCTGTTTTAGAGGTGTCTTCCAGGAATAAAATTGTGTTTCTGTCGATTAAAGGCATGTATGATGTGCCGATAATGGTGCTGATGGCATTTAATGTGCCGCCGATCACCCTGCCTTCTGCCCGGCCTGGATTGACGGTCAGCCATTCATTTTCATGCCGGGTCTTGTCCTCGGTTTTTTCCTCCCAGTTTTTAAAGTCATCTGTCCAGACATCCGGCATTTTAATTGACATGGGAAGGGGATGATCCATCATGAACATGTCTTCAAAAAAGGCCCATGTCATATCCAGAAAAGGGGGAAATTCACCAAATGAATGAATCAGACCCGGGCCGTAGAATGTGGGTATTCCAGTTCTTGCATGGAGTGACAGCAGAATTAAGGTGACATCAGAATGACCAATGATTATTTTTGGATTCTGTTTAAAGGCCTCATAATCGATATAAGGAAGAATGGAATTGGAATTCAGGCCGCCAATGGTGGACATGATGCAGTTTACATCTGGGTCGCAAATCAGTTCATTGAGCTCGTCCGCCCTTTGGACTGCAGACCCCGATCGGTACCCGTCCTTTTGACCGGAAAGTCTTCCCGGTTTAAGAATAAAGCCTTTGTTTTCTAAAAAGGTTTTGGCCCGGTTAAAGCGTCTGGGTGCTGATGCCGTACCAGGGGATGAGGGGGAGAAAAAGGCTATGGTATCGCCTTTTTTCAAAAGTTTAAGGTGCATGATGGCCTCCCGGATGTTTCTATACCAATAGCTGGCTTTATGGTTGGGTTTAATTCTGCCTGGAACCTTTGGTGTTATTTTTCTTTAGATTGTAACAATTTGTTAATGCAGTCAATGTACCTCTTGTTCTGGCAGGGTTTTGACAGATAATCAATCCGGGTGTCTTTTTTCTGCAGGTTTTTGATATTTTCCAGAAACTCCAGATTGAATGTATTTTTTTACATTGGAGAGCCCATAGCCGGTTCCTTTAATCCCTCTTTTATAGGCCCCTGTTTTGTCCCTGCTGCCCTTGAGGGTAAAAGCGGGTTCATAAATTTTGTCAAGATACCCAGGGGGAATACCGCACCCGTTATCCTGTATTTCAATGGTCAGATCATTTCCATGGGTGAAACAGCGGATAATGATAACCGGATTGTCTGACCGGCTGGTGGCATGAACCGCATTCTGAATCACATTTACAAGGCTGTGTTCAATCATGCCCGGGTCTGCAAGTACATCCGGCAGATCTGAACCATACTCCCTGATGACGTTAATCCCTTTTAAATCTTTATTTAAAAGCGTCAGCACAAGATCAATTTTTCCATGGACAGAAAAAAATTCCTACCTGAGTTTATTTCCCTTTGCAAAGGCAACCAGGTTCCGGGTGAGATTTCTTCCCCGCTGGGTCTGTTCAAAAATCAACTCCAGGGTTTTCCGGGTGGGATCATGGGGGCAGTCCAGAAGGGCAATTTCAGCGTTGCCCATGATGACCCCAAGGATATTATTGAAATCATGGGCCATTTTCCCGGCCATTTTCCCGACCAGCGCCAGTTTTTCCTGTTCAGATGCTGTTTTCTGGGCGTTTAATTTTTCTTTTTCATTTTCTTTCTGCCGGGTAATATCCCTGACCACACAGACCAGCCCTCCGTTTTTTAAGGCTGTCAGGGAGATTTCCTGGCAGAAACGGGTACCGTCTTTTTTTCTGCCGATTGATTCACCCCGCCATTTTCCCTTTTTTCTAAACTCCGGCATGATTTCTTTTTCAAATATCTCAAGTTCTTCTTTATCATAGAGTATTTTCCATTGTCTGCCCAGGAGCTCATCAGGGGAGTCATAACCGTAGATTCCGGCATGGGCCTCGTTCATATAGAGGTATGCTTCATTTTTGTCAAGGATGGCAATGCCGTCCATGGACGCTTCAATGGCTTCTGATTGTATGTTGATGTTTTCCTGTGTCTTTCTGCGCTCCCGGATATCCCTTGCAATGGTCAGCATATATGTTTTGTTGTCAATACAGAGCATTTTATTGCTGAATTCAGCAGGGATCTTTTCCCCCTGTCTGGACAGGATATCCGCTTCGGAAAGAATATCTGTCCCCTGAATTATTCGTTTAAAATATGTTTTGTAGGCGTGGAGATCTTCCGGCGCATGCAGGTCAGGAATGCGCATTTTAAGGAGCTCGTCTCTGGTATATCCGGTGAGTTTGCATGCGGCCTGGTTTACATCGGCAAAGACAGCGTTTTGATCTGCAAGGAAAATCGCATCCCGTGATCCCTCAAAGATTGCCCTGAACCATTTTTCACTGGTGGAAGGAATGGGGCTGGTTTCCTGAAAATCTGATTTTCCTTTGTCACTATCTTTAATCATATAATAATGATCCATCAATCTTCTTTGGGTTTGGGGCCGACTCGATAATCATGGGCCGGACATGGCGGTTATACCCTGTTTTGCAATGATTTGGGATTAAATCTTGATTTGTGGATTCTTTATCTGTAAAAACAAGTATTTCACGGTTTTTTTGATCCGTCAACCCCTTTATGTAAGCAAAAACCTGCAATGCATCATCAGGACACACAAAGTTGGGCCATGATAATTTCTGAATTTAAAACAATTTATCTTAACCTGAAATGGAGGTATCATGAAAAAAACAGCCTGTTTTTCTTTTCTGTTCAAAAAGTGACGACAGGATAATCGTACACCATCATACAATTATAGATGATCACAGATGAAAAGATACTTTCCTTACCTTATATACTATATGGAACAGTATCAAGTCATTTGTTATGCACTATAAAA
>JAYEJJ010000060.1:0-22800 GCA_034660495.1 Thermodesulfobacteriota bacterium
ATTTCTACATCTCCCTTTCTGAGGAGGAGCTGAACAAAGGATACGCAGATATTGTCCTGAAACCATTTTATCTGAAATACCCTGATATTGGATATGCGTATCTTTTTGAATTTAAATATATCCCCAGGACAAATGATAAAAAAGAGCTTGCTGCCAAATTAAAGCAAAAAATAGAGCAAAGTAGAAAACAACTTTTAAAATATGCAGGTGATGGAAACCTTGAAAAGATGATGCACACAGGCAAGTATGGTCGTGTTCACCTTAAAAAGGGGATTGTGGTTTTCCATGGATGGGAGATGGTGCATATCAGTGATGGGTCAAAAAACACTCCTAATACAAGGAAGAGAGACTCATGAATTTTATTCTGTTGACAGAACAAGGAAAGTTGAGCGTTTAAAGCAGAATGACCCGGTAAGGAGATCTGACATGCCTTTAGCCCAGGAAGATTATGAAGCCATTGGAGAATATGTTCGACAGCATATGGGAGAGTGGCTGGGAGCGCAGAGTCTGGCTCACCCTCCTCTTTATGCGGTGGCCTTTTGGTCTTACTCTGACCGTAGGTGGACTTGTCGTTGCATCCCTAAAATATCTTCAGTAGTCAGGGCATCAATATTATATCTCTGATAAAAATAATTCTGTAGAAAAAGAGAAGTATTCTGGCGGAACATCCTTATTCCCGGGTAAGAATGGGCAGGGCATCCCATGAAAGGGATATGCCGCGTTTGAGCGCATAATCCGTGAATTTTTTTTTCATTTCCGGTACATTCACAATGATCTGCCGCATGCCGTAAAACCCGGTTTTTTTGTGGGGCAGATCTGTGATCGGTTCAGATGAGGCAAAGGCAAAAACCATTTCATTGCCGGTATTGCCGTGGATTTCAAATTTAAAATCGTCTGAGTACTGGCTGTCCGGGATGGCGGTAAGTTCCCCTGCGCGGATCAGGGTATGGTTTTTCACAAAATCATTGGGAAATATCCGGTATATGGTTCCAGCGGCATCCTTTGAAAAAAGCTTTACATAAATGTCCCGGTTGGCTTTGATAAAAAAAATAATTTTTTCTCCCTCGTGAAATATCAAGCTGTTTCTGCCTTTCTGGGTGAACAGCTGAACATCTAATTCGTCATTTTCTGTACTGGAAGAAACTGCGCTGAAGTCATTGATAAAGGCTATATCCTTTTGCTGGGGCAGTGTTAGAAGGCCCTGGCTGATCAGGGAGGTATTCATGGTGATGTGGTCTGAAGCCAGAACGCGGCCGGTGATATCGGAAAGACTGGCCCGGATTTCAAGGTCCCCGTTGTCCATGGGCCAGTAGCTTCCCGAAAGATAATGGGTTGCATTGACAGCGGCGGCGATCTGGGCACAGGTGTTTTTTACAGGAACAATGGTGCGTGTATTATGTGCGGCGGCTGCTTTCAGTTGTTTCTCCACGTGCCGGACCGGGGAAAACCAGGGACAGGCACAGAAAAAATCCATGGCGTATTGTTTTAAAAAATCACTGAATTTGGAAAAAAGCTGGCTGTTTTCACAGGAAAACCGGTTGATCACAAGTTTTGGTTTGCGGTTGTATAAAATTTTGCCGGTACTTTTTGTTTCCAGCTGTTTCATTAAAAATTCGATTTTGCTTCTGGCATCGGTTTGAAACAATTCATCTGAAACAAATCGGCGGGCAATTTTTGCATCTGCTGAGGCCGCAGTTGAAAATCTGCATTTTCCAGTATCTGGGTTTCTGTCAAGTTTTTTAAGACAGACCGAGGTTTCGATAACGTCCTTACCTGTAAAAATTTCACCGGATAATGCAAGGTCAAATTGGGAGGAGGGGTCATCTGTGACTGTAAAATGGGGGACTTGTGACAGAACAATGCCCAGTTTCCGGACCAGCCGGGTTTCAAATAAGGTGATCGCTTTAAAGGATTTGTTGTATAGACATTTGCAGCCGGTATATACTATCAGTTTTCCGTTTTTGCAGGGGCAGGCTGAAGCAGGCGGGGTAACAAGGGCTTGTGCAAGATCATCCAGGGTCTGGATGGCAGGGGCAAGAAGCTCGCCGGGCACCTGATTGTAAGGGATTTCAAAAGAGGCGCCGCTGATAATGTGGTGGTTTTTAATATCGCGGACAGATACGTGGAACTGCATGGCGCTGCCGGATCTGGTGTAGGTTCCTGTCAGCAGGGCTTGGGCGCTGCCGGCGCCTCTGGGGGGTGTAAATATGCCGGAAGCGGCAAGGGCTGTCTGCATATATGCTTCCATCTCCTTTCCGATCAGCTGTTTTTCCGCAAACGAAGCACCGGGTTCAAACGGGGTGGTGTTCACAGTTACACTTGAGATCCCGCGGTAATTGGATTCAAGCAGCCGCACCAGGGTCCTTGCCATCCGGTCGAATTTGGGCTTGAACCAGGCGGAGTCGGTGGCTTCCCCGGGGATGGCGGTCTGGCAAACGGCCAGGTCGCTGCTGGATGAGGCCCCCATTCTTCTCAGTCTTGCCGTGATGATCCAGCTGTTCCCGGCCGGGGTGTAAGACCCGGTTATGCGTAGCGGCTCGTCCCCGGTTTCCTGCAGGGTAATAACGGCTCCTGTGGTTGAAAATACCGCGGACAGGGAATCACTGAGTACCGATGAAAAGGGCAGATTGATCCGGGACTGTTTTTCCCAGAAGTTGTTTGGGCTGATCTGGATATGCCTGCCCTTGAGATCGAACTGGTGATTGATTCTGACGGCGATTTCTTCAGCGGCATGGGAAAGGGAGGAGCCGTTGCCGGCCAGGGGCGCCGGGGTGGTTGACACACAGGAAGAGAGCAGTGGTAAAAGTAAAATTGTGGTTATGATTACAGTTGTTGTTTTCCCGGTCATGATATCTCCTATTATCCCGTCAGGATCGTTACGGCAGGGGGTCTCCTCCGCCACAATGAAAAATTATATTTTTCCGGTAATTGTTATACGGAAAATGGCAAATTTTCAAGCTTTTTCAAGAAAAGTGACCACGGACTGACGGAAAATTATCCGAGGTCTTTTTTTGATATTGATGCTGCCTTTTTGGCCAGGGACGGTGCTTGCAACCGCTGTTTGATAAATCGAGTAAAAAATCATACTTGCAAAAATAAAGCATCCGGCTTCGGAAGGGGGTGAGATTTTGGTGCATGATAACCAATAGATGACATGGTCAATCTTTATTTGGGACAAACACAATATGATACTGGCAATACCAAAGCGTTTGTGATAAATTTTAAATCGGCTTATTCGTTATTTCCTTCCACATGGTTGTGGGGACAACTCCTTGGGAGGAAATAACAAAAGGCTGTTCAAAGGGCAGCCCTTTGACCGATGACCCGGTCCCTAACATGCTCCGTCAGTTCCGCAACCGACAGTGGATACGTACAAAACAGTAAAAATGTTTTGCCGCCTGGGGGGATAAAAGTCTAAGGACTTTTTGTTAAAAGGAGATTGAAAATATGAAAAAACATAGAGTTGAATATAATTCTTCATTAGATGCGCTGGTTGCTTTAGCAAAGCGTCTTAGCAGTTATGAATCAAAATATAAAATAACCTCGGAGGAATTTTTTAATAATTTAACCAGGGGGCTGCTGGAAGATTCAGAGGATTACATTGAATGGGCGAATGATTATCAACATTATGTTGCGGTCAGGCAGGATTTAGAGGAACTGTTGCGCAATGTTGCATGATATGCTGTCAAAATATCTCAACTCCATTGAAGTTTATGTACGAAAATTGGACAAGGTATATGTAGAGCGCTATGAAGAAGAAATAATCACGAATACCCGTGTTAATCTGCGTATCCGAATTCGGTTCATGACAGGCAGTCTGCTTGAAATAAATGAGGCGGTGGTTGCTAAGTCAGATAGCATTATTCATTTGAACTACAGGTATCATTTTCAGGACGGTAATAATAACCTTGTTTTCAGGTATGACAATGCGCCGCATTTCCCAAAATTTGTAAATTTTCCAAATCACCGTCATGGTCCGGATGATGTCAGTGATGCTTCAAAACCGTCAATAGAGGAAATAATCGAGGAAGCTGTCTTTACGGAGAAAAAACTAAAATGAGCGGCATCCTTCACGACTACCTTAAACTTTTTGAAGCCAAATTCCGTTTTTCAGAGGCTCTGCTTTATTTCCACCTTGGAACAAGGCTGTGGGGGATACCAAGATGGTCAAGCACCCGGGCTACCACGGTGTCTGCAAGCTGGTCTATGGTGTCAGGACAGGTGTAGAACGAAGGCGAGGGCGGCAGGATAAGGGCGCCGGCCCGGCAGGCCCGGGTCATGTTTTCCAGGTGAATCATGCTGAGCGGCGTCTCCCTGGGCAGAAGAATCAAGGGACGGCGCTCCTTTAAACTCACATCAGCTGCCCTTGCAATCAGGTTGTTTCCAATGCCGCAGCTGATACTGGCCAGGGTTTTCATGGAGCAGGGCGCAATTGCCATGCCGGAGTGGACATAAGACCCGCTGGCTGGCCCTGCGGCCGTATCTGATTCCGGGTAGACCTCAAGGGCAAAATCATCAGAAAACGCGGTATTCTGTGATTTTAAATATGATTTGATATAGTCTTTAAACGGCTGGTTGATCTGATATTCTGTTTCATGGCAGAGCACCTGATACCCGGCATCAGAAATGACAGCAATGACGCGGCAATGGCTTTCAATCAAAGCTCTGATAAGCCTGATGCCGTATATAACGCCTGATGCCCCGGTAATGGCCACAATATATCTGTGTTTCATCGGGCAAGAGCCTCCATGACCACGCCGGTCAGCAGAGACAGGGAAACCAGGGAATTGATATGAAAAAAAGCAATATTGATATGTTTGAGATTGTCCGGTTTTACAATCCAGTGTTCGGCAATGAGAAGAAGGGCAATAAACCCGGTGACAATGAGAAAAACCCAGTGCATGTCAAAGGCAAAAAACATGCATACAAAAAACACGCAGGTAAAGATATGCAGGAGAGACGATATTTTCATGGCGTTTTTCGGCCCGATCACAGCGGGCAGGGAAAACAGCCCCTCCTGTCTGTCAAAATCAATGTCCTGGCAGGCATAGAGAATGTCAAAGCCGGCAATATAGGTCATCAGGGCAAGGGACAGAAACACAGCCCCTGAAGACAGGGTCCCGGTCAGGGCGACCCAGGCCCCGGCCGGGGCAAGGGAGATGGCAGATCCCAGAAAAATATGGCACAGGACGGTAAATCGTTTGGTATAGGAGTAGACCAGAAGAAATAACAATACAGGAAAGGACAGCCAGAAACAGAGGGGTCCCAGCATAAGGGCTGAAAAGATAAACAGGGCCGAAGACCCTGCAACAAAAAGGCCGGTGTCCCTGATGGTTAAAATGCCTGAGGGAATTTCCCTTGCAGATGTTCTGGGGTTTTTCTGGTCAAACTCGGCATCTGTAATGCGGTTGAACCCCATGGCAGCGGATCTGGCCCCCACCATGGCCAGAATGATCCAGACCAGATCCGAGAAGAAAACAGGATGGTCCCGCCACGCAATGACAACGGCTGACAGGACAAACGGCAGGGCAAAAATGGTATGGGAGAATTTAATCATTCTCCCATAGGTGGTGATTCTGTTTGGAGGGGTTGTGTTCATATGGCTCCCATGATGCTCAGCATCACAATGAATAATGGAATTTGAATGAGGCCGTGTCCTGTTTCAAGTAAAAAGATTTAAAAAATACCGTAAACTTTTGTGCCGCAGTCCGGGCATTCTCCTTTTTCATTGATGTATTTTTTAATCCGGTACATGGAGCGCTGAACCAGAACCCTGCCGCATGAATGGCAGCAGGTGTTTTCTGCATCAAGGCCGGAGGCATTTCCAATATATACGTATCTCAACCCTGCTTCTCTGCCTGTTTTACAGGCCTGTTCAAGGGTTTCCAGGGGGGTTGATTTATTATGGCTCAGGCGGTAACTGGGATGAAACCGGCTGATGTGCCAGGGGGTTTCCACGCCCAGTGAATCTGCAATAAAAGCTGCCATGGCCTTTAATTCTTCCTTGTCATCGTTGAGTCCCGGAATGAGCAGTGTGGTGACCTCCACCAGAATGCCAAGGGATTTCATGAGCTTGAGTGTTTCCTTGACCGGTTCAAGCTTTGCCCGGCATTGTTTTATGTAAAATTTCTCATTAAAGGCTTTAAGGTCCACATTGGCCGCATCAAGATAGGGGGCGATCATTTCAATGGCTTTGGGGGACATGTATCCATTGGTGACAAAAATATTCATCAGCCCTTTTTCGCGGGCTTTTTTTGCCGTTTCATAGGCCAGTTCAAAAAACACACCCGGTTCTGTATATGTGTAGGAGATGCTTTCACATCTGCCCCTGACGGCCTGCTGTACAATTTCTTCCGGGGGAGTGTCAACCCCGCGTATCAGCCCGTTGTGGTCCGCGGGCATCTGGGCGATATCAGCGTTCTGACAGAAAGAGCATTTAAAATTGCACCCCACTGTGGCAATGGAATAGGACAGAGATCCGGGCTTTAGATGAAAAATGGGTTTCTTTTCCACAGGATCGATGCCCCTGGCAATGAGTCTGGGGTATACCAGGGTGTCAAGGGTTCCGCCATGGTTTTCACGGACACAGCATATTCCCCGTTTCCCGTCCTCAATGACGCAGTAGTGGCTGCACATGCCGCACTTTACTTTATTGTTTTCCAGTGTTTCAAAAATTAAGGTCTTCATAAACCTCCTGGGTGCTTTCCCTTGCAAATCCCCTTGCTGTGTTGTATTGACTGGACTTTTTTATTTTCAGCGGCATGGGCCGCATGCGGAATTTTGGCACAGGGGAGATTGCCATTATAATTACAGAGCCAAAGGGCAGTTTCTGTACCGGGTAAAGCCTTTCAAAAAACATGGGTATCCTGCCCCTTATCCACGGACACTGGGGAGTTGTTTTCCAGGCCACCGGGACCCTGCCCAGTATGGCAAATACAATTTTCTTAAGCTCCCAGACGCTGAAGCATCGCGCCCGGGATACCAGGCTTGAAATAAAAAAGCCCTTTATTTTCTTTAAGATGTTAAACGGAGCATATTTGTTCAGGACCACTATAAATACCCGGTTCTTTGCCACTCTGCATGCCTCCTCTATGGCTTTGGCCGGTTTTTCAGTAAATTCAAGGGTGGTGAACAACAGGGCGTAGTCAAAGGCATTGTCCTCAAAGGGAAGATCCTCGGCAAAACCTCTGTAAAGATCGGCTTTTGCGCCAAGCCTTTGTTTGGCAATGTCAAGCATATAGGGAGACGGATCAATTCCAGTCAAATGAAACGGGCTGCCTGTAAGCTGAAATTTTTCACAATAATAATCCATCAGGCCTTTAAGGCTTTTTCCGGTACCGCAGCCGATATCAAGAAGCCTTGTGCCCGGGGCAGTTGACAGCATTACAGCCAGCAGCTGGATTTCAAGATCAAAGGTATACCTGTTTTTTCTGGTTTCAAACCATTGATCGTAGTCTCTGGCGTCACTGAATTCAAATATATATCCCATAGTAAAACCTATTTTATGATAAAAAATCACAATTTATCAAGACATTTCTTTGGTCAAAGAGATCAGCTATTGTAAAAATCTATGGGAATGCCGGATTGCATTATTATTTTCAATTTGACAAAACAATGCCTGATCCATATTTTTTTATCACTTTCAACTGTGCTACTCTGCATCATGGTTGTTTTTGTATGAAAGCCGTCAGCTGTCAGCCATCAGTACTCAGCTAACAGCTTTCATGCTTTGTTGTGTCCGCCAGGGCATGGGGGTTATATGAAAATCAGGGAATTTATATATGAAAAAAGAAATTGACTGTAGAGGGCTTGCATGTCCGGCACCGGTGCTAAAGACCAAAGAAGCCACTGAGCAGGAGGATGCGCAGATAATCACTATTGTTGTGGATAATGATGCAGCCGTGGAAAATGTAAGCCGGTTTATGATGTCAAAAGGGCTGGACGTTTCTGTGGAATCCCGGGAAAACGGGATATCTGCTGTATCAGGGGTGAAAACAGGGCAAACCGGTCAGTCTCAGGAACAGGAAATAAATCATGCTCAGACAGAGCAGGACAGGTCTTCAGCCCATCATCAGAAAATCATGGTGATGATCGGGTCTTCCACCATAGGCAGAGGAGATGATGAACTGGGCCGCAAACTCATGCTCAGCTATATCAAAACCTTAAAGGAGATGGGCGAAGATCTCTGGAGACTGGTTTTTGTCAATGAAGGGGTTAAGTTTGCCATTAAAGAGTCACCGCTTCTTTCAGAAATCAAAGCCTTTGAAGACGAAGGACTTCATATCCTGGTATGCGGCACCTGCCTGACTCATTTTAACCTGCTGGAGGAAAAAGCCGTTGGCGAGACCACCAATATGCTGGACATTGTTACAGCCATGCAGCTGGCTGAAAAGGTGATCAATCTCTGAAAAAGAATTATGTTTCACGGTTGTCCACAAAAAAATCATCAATCATGCCTTCTGCCTTTAATTTCTCACCGTAGGCGGCGGCTTCTTTTTTGCTGGCAAAGCTGGATATTCTCACCAGGAACCAGGTTTTTCCGCCGCCATGCACCTTTACAAGGTACGCGTTAAGTCCTTTTCCCTTTAATCCGGCCACATATGCGTCAGCATGTTCTTTTTTTAAATAGGCAGCCACCTGAATGGTGAAGGGCTGAGGGGGCGGGATTTCAATTTGTTTTTTTTCCCTGAGCGGGCTGCTTTTTTCGGGTAAAAGATGACGTATTGTATTAATCATGAAAAATATCAGGGCTGAACTGATTATGAGGGCAGAAATGATTTTCAGGGCAGTTCTGGCTTTTTGTTTTTCCCTGAAGCCCCCTATGCAGGCAGAGATACATGTGTTCAGTCTGCGAAGCAGGCTGCCGGCAAGGAAGAAGATGCCTGCTGCAACAGAAGCAGTCTGTCTGAAAATATATTTTATCTGATTGAAAACGTGGGATTCTTTTTTTTTATGATATAAAAATTCCGGTTCTGAAGCAGACCGTTTTTCACTGTTAAAGCGGTTTTCATGTCCAAAGTCGTCTTCATGTCCAAGGCGGTCTTCATGTTCCAGGTCGACTTGATGGTCAGGGTGGTCTTCACGGTCAAGGAGTCTGCTGATGGCTTCATGGTGGTGGGGTAACGCCAGAGTATGGTGTATCAGGTGGTGGTATACTTTTCTGGCTGCCAAATCCGTGCTGTTCATTTCAAGAAAAATATCTGCAAGAATTACGGGTATGTCAGGATTCTTAACGTCCACATGGGCGATTCTGGAGAGAATTTCATGGTCCAGACGGTCCGGGTTTTTTCTATTGTAGATATGTGTCAGCCAGAAAAGGGCGATTTCTTCTTCATGGGGGGATCTCAATAGAAAATCACTGACAGCGCTGTTAAACAATGGACTGCTGTCCTGGGCGGCAAGACAGAATCCCGCCATGGATGCTGTCAGTCGTACCCTGGTTTTTTTTCTCTGCCACGGGGAAAGAAGAAAGGAGTCAAAAATTCTTACGGCCTTTAAATAACAGTGCTTTCCTTTTTTGTATATTCCCGCCCGGGTCCATTTTTCTGCTTCCCTGATAAGGGCTGCTATTTGTTTTTGCCCGGCCAGGTTCATGGCATATCCTGCCAGAAAAAACAGTCCCGGAATAAAAATAACTGCTGCCATTAAATGATTGAGGCCGGGAAAGAAGGTTTCAATTTCAGGGAGAAGTATCAATAAAATGGGAATCCCTGTTATGGCGGCAATCCAAAGACGGATGGCAGTATTTCTCAAAGCCGGTATCATTTGTTCTCCCAGCAGAGGGTCTGATTCTGTTTTAAAGGGATTGAGAATACATTTTCCGTAACATTATTGTCAGCAGCGCATCCTGTTATCCCGCTGGCGGTTTCAAACCGGATGGATGCGGGAACCCTGAAATGCCTTTCAGGCTCGTCTGCCAGTGCTTCTTTCATAAAATCCGCCCAGATGGGGGCAGCAGCACGGCCGCCGGTAATGCCTGCGTGGTTTTGGGTTTCAAGTTTCTTCCTTTTGTCAAAGCCCGTCCATACCGAAGTGCTCAGGGAAGGGGTAAAGCCCGTAAACCAGGCATCATTAAAATTGTCCGTGGTTCCGGTTTTGCCGGCTGCCGGCCGTGTAAACCCTGCATCTCTTATGGACCGGCCGGAGCCCCTGTCAATCACCGATTTCATCATATCAATGGTCTGGAAAACCGTTTCCGGGTCAAGCTTTTTTTCCCCCTGTACAAGGTGCTCTTCAATAATTCGGCCAAAGGAGTCTTCGATCCGCCATATAAGAAAAGGGGCATGTCTGACCCCGCCGGTGGCAAAGGCAGCAAAGGCCGATGCCATTTCCAGGCAGGTGACTCCTGAGGTTCCCAGGACTACGGAATAGACATTTTCAAGGGGACTTTCAATTCCGCAGGCCTTTGCCGTTTGAATAACTGCATCAGGGCCTGTTTTTTCAACCAGTTTGGCTGCAATGGTGTTTACGGAATGAATAAGGGCATTTTTCAGGATGATCTGTCCCCTGTGATATTTTCCAAAGTTTTCAGGATGCCAGGAAGGGGCCCCGTTTATGTCAATGGTTACATCCTCGTCAACAATGGGAGAGGCCCCGTGCAGACCGAGTTTTTCCATTGCCGTATAGTACAAAAACGGTTTAAACCCTGAACCGGGCTGGCGGTGACTGTTGATCGCTCTGTTGAATTCACTGGTGTAGTAATCTCTTCCCCCGATCATGGCTTTAACAGCACCGGAAGCCGTGTCCACAGCAACCAGGGCGCCCTGGGGCTTTGGCCTGTCATCTGTTTCAAGCCCCATGAGCCGGTCCAGGCGATTAAGCCCGTTTTTAAGACAGGTGTCTGCCGCGGCCTGGAGCTTTGAATCCAGGGTGGAAAAGATTTTTATACCCCCGTGAAACACAATCTCTTCCCCGTATTTTTTCACAAGTTCATGAATCACCGCGTCAATGAAATAGCTGCCGGTTCGGCCGTCTGCATGGTCAGCATAAAGTTCAGGTCGTGTAGAACGGACATTTGCCGCCTCAGGTTCAGTGATATAGCCCACTGCCACCATGCGCTGGAGTACCGTATTTCTTCTGTTCAAGGCCCTGTCATAGTGGTTGTAGGGATTGTAGCGGGTTGGAGATTTTGGAAGACCTGCCAGCAGAGATGCTTCGCCAACGGCGAGATCAGCTGCGGATTTTCCAAAAAAAATCTGGGCGGCTTTTTCCACGCCCTGTGCCCCTGCCCCAAAATAGATCTGATTGATGTAGACGTTGAGTATTTCCCTTTTTGTGCAGGTGGATTCTATCTGCAGGGCAATGAGAAGTTCTTTGAATTTTCTTAAAAAGGATTGTTCAAAACTGAAAAACAGGTTTTTGGCCAGCTGCTGGGTAATGGTTGAGGCCCCCTGGATTTCTCCGGGTTTAAACAGGGTTATAAATAGCGCTTTAATTGTTCTCAGCTTGTTAATGCCGTGGTGCTGAAAAAACCGGTGATCTTCTGTGGCAACCACTGCATTGATAAAATCAGAAGACACCATGGACAAAGGGATGGATTCCCTGCCCCCCAGAGATATCAGCATCTCGCCCTGGGCGCCGTAGATTTCAGTGGGAGGGATTTCAATAATTCTGCTCAAGGGGCTGGGCAGTTTGGGAAGGTCCTGGGCAGCTGAAAATATCAGGCATGTGAATACGATGCAGAAGCAGGCCGACAGGGCAAGAATCAGGTAAAAAAGGAAACGGATACACCTAAAAAGGACAGCCGGAAATGTCATTTTGATTCTCCTGTCAGGCTGAGGCTGAGGCGCCATACAGCCCATTCTCTTCCCTTGACCGTTACAATGGTTGTTTCTCCTTTGTGATAGAATTCAAATCCCATTTTTATGTAACCGGAATCTGCTTCTTCTGAAATTCCCGCTCTTAAAATTTTTCCCGGTTGTCTGAGGAGTTTGCCGGGATTGATCATCAGATCATGGTTGATATCCCCTGGCAGGTCGAGTAATACAGAGAAAAATTTTTCAGCCGGAAAAATTCTGTTTTTAAATTCCGGAATGGCATCAAGGTTTGCCTTGAAAGGACGTTCTTTTTCTTCTATAAATGCCAGACGGTCTGCGTCAAGTTCAATATCTCTGATGACCCGGTTTCCGGTATCCAGAAAATAGATAACGATCCCGCCTGGCTTGCTTTTGCAGAGAATTCTGTTTAGATCGGTGGTGCCGAAAAGCCATATAAGTTCGGCCGGGTCGATAATTTCCCGGGCATAGGAGTCAGGAAGATCAAGATACAGCTGCTTGAAATGGGGTGATTCCAGATGGGTCCACTGGCCGGGTAGAATTTTGGAGGACAGTTCTAAAAAACTGCCTGCTTCACCGGCGTTGCGGGCTGAGGTATGGCGGTCATCAATAATGTTTTTTAAATGGGCTTTGGCTCTGTAACTGGATTTTCCGGCTTTCCAGACCGTTCCTGTTTCAGGTCTGTTGGCGTTGGACATGGCAAGGTAGCTGCCGGTCAGTTTTTCACACCAGTCAAACCGGAGTTCTGAAAAAATAAAGAGGGCTGCACCGATAAAAATCACTGTGTTCAGGCATGAAAATATCCGTTTCAACCATTCTGACGGCTCAAAGGGCTCATGCCATTTTTTGTTCTGTGTCATAATGGCTTTTATGCACAAAAAAAGGGATTTTGGCAAGAGAAAACAAATTTGGCATTTCTGTTGTGAAAACGCCTGCCTCTTTAAAAGGGCTGTGTTTTTCCGGAAGGGATTTTTATTGTAAAACAGCTTCCCTTGCCCGGGGTACTGTTAACAGTGACCCTGCCGTTGTGGTATTGGATGATATGTTTGACAATGGCAAGACCAAGGCCTGTCCCTCCCATGTCACGGCTTCTGGCCTTGTCCACCCGGTAAAATCGCTGAAATATTTTTGTTAAATGGACATGGCTGATGCCAGGGCCGGAATCCGTGATATGTATTACAACAGACTGGTTTTCACTGTACGCATTGATATGGACGTCGCCGCCGGGGTGGCTGTATTTTATCGCGTTGCTGAGAAGATTCACAATGGCCTGTTCCATGAGCAGGGGGTCCATGGGAGCAATCACGGGGGGGAGGGTCAGGGACGGGGCTGTATCTGCAGGCAGTGTGTCTGAATCCTCATAATGCGCTTCCGGCAGGAGAAGGGATGTGTCCTGGTCTGACCAGAACACTTTGATTTTTCTCTGGTTTATGGCTGTTCTGCAGGCATCAACCGCCCTTGTGATCACCTCTGTTACATCGTGGTGCTGCAGAACCATTTCTTTTCCCTGTTTTCTTTCAAGCCGTGACAGGACCAGAAGGTCATCGATCAGAGCAATCAAACGGTTAACGTTTTTTTCAATGATGCATAGAAAATTGCGCTGCTGTTCCCCTGCGTGTTCCTCTTTAATGGTTTCCTGCATGGTTTCCTGCAGGGTCTCAACAAATCCTTTGACTGAGGTTAACGGGGTTTTCAGTTCATGGGACACATTGGCGGCAAAGTCCTTGTGCATATTTTCAAGACGTCTGATCCGGGTGATATCATGAAAAATGATTAAAGTGCCCATGAGCTGATTGGCCATGTTGTTAAGGGGAGTTGAGTGAATACTGAATATATGCTCATTGTCCAGCTGGATGCAGACGTCTTCTTCAACCGGTTCTGTGTTTTTCAATGCCTTTTGAAGAAACTGCTGAAGATCATAATGGCGGGCCACTTCATGGATGTGCTTGCCTTCAAGGGTGTCCGGGGGGAGACTGAAGATTTTTGCGGCAGCCTGGTTTATGGTGAGAATGTTCTCCTTTCTGTCCACAGCAATTACACCGTCACCCATACTGGAGTAGACAGCTTCCAGTTCCATGCTCCGGTTTTCCACGGTTTTTATCTTTTCATCCAGGGACGCGGCCATCTGATTCATGGTTGCAGCCAGCTGAGCCAGCTCTTTTGAATCCGGTACTGCCAGGCGGGGAGAGAGATCTCCCTGGGAAAAGGCTTTTGCCCGGCTGGTCATTTCTTCAATGGGCTGGGTGATCCGCCGTGAAACAAAGAGGCTGATACCTGCAGCAAGGACGGCAATAAAGACAAGGGCTGAAAAGATATTTTTCTGTATATGTCCGATTTCCAGGTCAATGGCGGTAATGGCTACGGCTGCTCTGACAACACAGGTTATTTTATTTTCTTTTAAAAGGGGAAGGGCAATGTACGTCATTTTTTCCCCAATGGTGGTGCTGTGCCTCACTGCGCTGCCTGTTTCGCCCTTTATGGCTGTTACGATTTCCGGGCGGAATCTGTGGTTCACCATTTCTGACACATTGCTGTGGGAATCGCCTACAACAAGACCTGAGGGAAGAATTACAGTGATTCTTGTATCAATTGATCTGCCTAAATTTTTGCACAGGGCATCAATTTTTTCCAAAGGGATTTTATCTATTTCCCTTTTGACAAGCAGAGCCCGTTTAATAAGATCCTGCCGGGTGTTTTCCAGGGAAAAGCTTTTAAAAAAAAACGAGGCATAAACAGTGACAGCAACCAGGGAAAGGATTGTAATCACAAGGAAGATGGGGAATATGTGCCAGATCAGCTTTCTTTTTTTATCCGGCATCATTGTCTTCCCTGAACCGGTAGCCTATTCCCCTTACCGTTTCTATGAAGGACGCCCATCTGCTGAGTTTTTTCCGCAGACCGGCAACCGTGACATCCACGCTTCTTTCTGTGACTGCATAATTTTCTCCGTGGACAGCATCCACGATCTGTCCCCGGGTAAACACCCAGCCTTTTTTTTCTGCCAGAAGGGACAACAGAGAAAATTCTGACAAAGTAAGGTCCAGAGGGGTTCCATTTATTTTAACCAGATGGCGATCATGGTCAATGACCATGTCTCCTTCCCGGGTCACCCGGGTGGGCTCCTTGTCCAGATTTTTCTGCCGTCTCCTGAAAATGGCCCTGATCCTTGCAGTCAGTTCCCTGGGGCTGAAGGGTTTGGAAACATAATCATTTGCCCCGAGTTCAAGGCCTGTGACAATATCACTTTCTTCGCCTTTGGCAGATAAAATGACAATGGGCATGTCACTGGTTTCCTTGTCTGCTCTCAGTCTGCGTGTTACCTCAAGCCCGTCAATCCCCGGAAGCATAAGGTCGAGAACCATGAGATCCGGTCTGAACTTTCTCGCAGCAGACAGGCCGTCTTCACCTGACATGGCAGTAAGCGTTTCATATCCTTCTTTTTCAAGATTATATGAGACAAGCTCAAGTATGTCCTGTTCATCATCTACAATTAAAATTTTTTCCTGCATGTCATTCCTGGTGTTTTTTTTGAAAGCCTTCAAGCCGTCAGTACTCAGTTATCAGCTTTCAGTAAACAATTAGAAATTTTTCCCTGCTGGTTACTGACAGCAGATGGCTTTCATGATCGGTTGGGGCCGTTCAGGCCATACATAAATGTTTTATAAGAAACACTCGTCAGAGCATTGCCTTTGGCGGCGTTTCATTTTTCGTTGTGGCCGGGTCGATGATCATGGTCCGGCCATGCCGGTTATACCCGTCCCTGATATTTAATTACCACACTGCTGTTCATGTAATCCAGTGTTTTTTTAAATATTTTTCTGTTACTCGATTATCATTATACATTGTATTCATGGCGGACAATCTCACCCCTTACCAGATGGATCACTTCTTCGGCAATATTTTTAATGTGATCACCGATACGTTCAAGATGCCTTGAAATCAGATATCTGTTTACAATTCTGCCGCAGTACTGGGGTGATTTGATAATGGCTGTTTTCATGGTGTCATAGGCCTCATTTCTCATGTCATTGACTTTCATGTCCATTTTGATGGCCTGTTCAGCCATATCCGAGTCCATGGCCACCATGGCATCCAGACTGGTTTTCAGCATTAAGGCCGTCTGTTCAGACATGTCATGGTAGTCATATACGTAATTTCCCAGATTTTTGCCGGAAATGCTGGTGATCCGCCGGCATATGTTGGCGGCAAGATCTGCTATCCTTTCAAGGTCGTTGTTGATTTTGATCACCACGATGAGAAACCTCAGATCAATGGCAACGGGCTGATACAGAGCAATCAGTTTGAGGCATTCCTCTTCAATCTCAACCTCTAATTCGTCTATTTCAATATCAGAATCAATGATCTGCTGAGCAGACAGGGCATCATTGTCTCTGACGGCAGTCACCGCTGTTTTAAGACTGTTTTCAACCATTCCGCCAAGTGAGAGGATCTGTTTTTTTATTTTATTCATTTCTTTCTGCAGGTTAGCTGCCATGGTTATTTTTTCTCCCCTGGTTGTTAATTTTATGTGTCATTATCCAAACCGTCCTGTTATGTAGTCTTCTGTCTGTTTCAATTCCGGTTTGGTAAAAAGAATATCTGTGTCGTTGAACTCAATGAGTTTGCCCATGTAGAAAAAAGCGGTCCGGTCGGATACCCTGGCAGCCTGCTGCATATTGTGGGTTACAATAATAATGGTCAGCTCCTTTGACAGCTTTTTGATCAGTTCTTCAATTTTCTGGGTGGCAATGGGGTCAAGGGCAGACGCCGGTTCATCCATTAAGAGGACTTCTGGATTAACGGCAAGGGCCCGTGCGATGCAGAGCCGCTGCTGCTGGCCGCCTGAAAGGCCAAGGGCGCTTTCCTTAAGGCGGTCTTTTGCCTCGTCCCAGATGGCGGCCTGTTTCAGGCTATCTTCAACGGTTTCTTCTATTTTTGCTTTGTTTCGTTCTCCATTGATCCGCAGCCCGTAGGCAATATTTTCAAATATGGTTTTGGGAAAGGGATTGGGTTTTTGAAATACCATGCCTACTTTACGGCGCAGGTTGACCACATCTACGTCAGCCGAGTTGATATTCTGTTCGTCCAGAAGAATTTCTCCCGTTGCCCGGGTTTGGGGGATCAAATCGTTCATGCGGTTTAAGCACCTTAAATAGGTACTTTTACCACACCCTGACGGGCCGATCAAGGCCGTTACTTTGTTCTCAGAAAATTCAAGATTAATATCGTACAGGGCTTGAAATTTATTATAAAAAAAATCAAGTTGTTTTGTCTGCATTTTTGCGGGAAAAGCCATTTGTTTTATATCCTGTTCTTTTTTCTTAGATGGGAGCGGAGGAGAATTGCGCCGAGATTCATACCAAAGACAAGGGCCATGAGGACAAGTGCGGTGCCGTACTGGAGGTGACGGGTTTCTTCTATATTTGTCCCTGCAGTGGCCAGAACATAAATGTGATAGGGCAGGGCCATCACTTCATCAAACAGGGAGTTGGGAAGCACCGGAGTGAAAAAAACAGCCCCGGTGTACATGATGGGCGCAGTTTCCCCCGCAGCCCGGCTGAGTCCCAGAATGCCGCCGGTGATGATACCGGGAAAGGCCGCCGGCAGAACAACCCTGTAAATGGTCTGCCATTTGGTTGCGCCAAGGCCAAGAGAGGCCTCTCTGTATGTATCTGGAACAGCGCGCAGGGCTTCTTCCGATGTTCCTATGATTACCGGCAGGGTCATAATGGCCAGGGTCAGTCCGCCGGCTGCAATGGAAACCCCCATATTAAGAACAATACAGAAAAAAGCCAGCCCGAAAAGTCCGAAAACGATGGAAGGGACCCCAGCCAGATTATTGATGCCCAGCCGTATGATTCTCACCAGTCTGCCCTGGGACGCATATTCGTTGAGGTAGATGGCCGAAGCCACCCCAATGGGCATTGCAATGGCAAGAACTACGGCGCAAAAAGCTGCGGTTCCCAGTATACACGGAAAAATCCCGCCTTTGGTCATTGAATCAGACGGCGCACTGGTTAAAAATTCCCATGATATGGCAGTGTAGCCCCGGGAAAGCATAAACCAGATAATAATGGCCAGAGCCACCCCGTTAATTAAAGCTGAAAAACGGAATACAGAAAAATTGATGGTTTGAAACAATTTTCTTTTATTCATATGCTATAAGGACGCCTCTCCGGTTTGTCGAAATTTATAGGAAATATGATCTGCCAGAATATTAAATAAAAATGTAAAAACAAACAGCACCAGTCCAATGGCAAACAGGGCATGGTAATGTTCACTGCCGAACGGGGCTTCTGCCATTTCCGATGCAATGGTTGCCGGCATGGGCCGAACCGGGTCAAACAATGAAGACGGTATAACAGCAGCCCCGCCTGCCACCATGAGAACCACCATGGTTTCGCCTATGGCCCGGGACATGCCGAGAATGACTCCTGTGCAGATACCGGACAGGGATGCTGGAAAAACAACCCACACTATGGTTTCAAGATGGGTGGCCCCCAGGGCAAAGGAAGCTTCCTTAAGGGCACCCGGCACACTGAAAAGGGCGTCTTCCGAGATGGAGCAGATGGTGGGGATTGACATAAAGGCCAGCATAAGGGATGCATTGAACAAATTGAGTCCCACAGGGATATTGAAAAGCTTCTGAATAAAGGGAGCGACCTCCACCATGCCGAAGAATCCAATCACCACAGAGGGCATGGATGCCATCAGTTCCACCACAGGTTTTATGATTTCAGAGATCCGTTTTGATGCAATCTCTGCCAGGAAAACAGCTGTCATGATTCCTAAAGGAATGGCAACCAGGCCGGAAAGCAGTGTTACCAGAAGGGAGCCGACAATAATCGGGAAAATCCCGAAATCAGCCGGGTCATCTGTGGGATACCAGTAATTGCCGAAAATAAAGTCCTTAAGGGAAATATATTCAGCCAGGGGGTATGCCTCCAGGAACAGAAACACCATGATGAGAAAAAGCATGGTAATGGAAAAAAAGGCAATAAGCAGAAACATGGTATGCATGTTTTTTTCAACACTGTTTTTTTTCAACGCTTGGGTCTCCCTTGAAATCAGACAGGGCTCAAATATTTTGAACCCTGTCATAAATCCTGCTTTTCCTGCGGGGTTACATGAAATAGCAGCTTCACAGTTTTTTTGTGTTTTTTCATGTTCTGCTGCGCCCGCCAGGCTTATGGCCCTTAATGGGAAAAAGGTTTAATAAACTGGAATGCTGCCTGCTTCTTCAACTATTTTCTGTCCTTCAGGGGAAAGGACGAAATTCAGGAAATCCTGGGTTCTTTCTTTTGGCCATGAATTGGTAAACATGAACAAGGGGCGTGACAGGGCGTAGGAGCCGTTTCTTGTGGTGGATGAATTACCAGGAGTGCCGTTGACAGACAAGGTTTTGACAGAATCATTGACATATCCAAGTGCTATATAACCGATGGCACCGGGGGTTTTGGAAACTGCCTGGACCAGGCCGCCGTTGGAGGGAACGGTCAGAGCGGACGGAACCACGCGCTCTTTGTCCATCACCAGTTTTTTCCATACACCAAAGGTACCTGAAGAACTGTCACGGGAAATGACTATTATCTTGCCGTCTTTTCCGCCCAATTCTTTCCAGTTGGTAATTTTACCAAGGAAAATGTTTTTAAGCTGCGTTGTGGAAAGATTTTTTACCGGGTTGCCTGGATTCACCACTGGGACGATGCAGTCAAGGGCGATTCTGTGGGGAACCGGATACACATCCTTAGAAACGCAGAGTTTTACTTCCTTGTCTTTGATAAACCGTGAGGCATTGCCGATATCCGCGGTCCCGTCTACTATGGCCTTGATGCCGTTACCAGACCCCCCGCCGGAAAGGGAGATCTTTACATGGGGGTTTTTGGCCATGTAGGCTTCAGCCGCTTTCTGGGCAATGGGAAGAACCGTGGTGGACCCTTTGAGCACCAGCTCTTCAGAGATGCCTGGGCTTGCTGCAATCAGAGCCGCGCAGCAGAAAAATACAAATGTCATAATAAATTTTTTCATTTTTTTCTCCTTAATGGATTTGTTTGTTTTTTTGAAAAATCCGATCTTCAACTTACAGGGTGACTATAAGCCTGTTTTGTTAGGAAAATATTAGGACGATGTATGAAAATCATTAAACTTCGATAGAACGACCATGATGCACAGCATCACAACGAAGCAAGAACAGGAGAGTGCCGCCCCCCAGTGGTTGTCTGTCAGGAACGAGAACGCTGAATTGCGGAGGACTGGGAAGAGAAGGCTGATTTTGGGAGGACAAAAGCGGGAGAGCTGGGTGGTTAACAGGATATTTCCTTTTTAAGGAAAAGTCTGTTGCCTGTTTCGTTATAACCATAATCTGAAACATAATGTTTCATGATAAACAGACCCCGGCCTCCTTCTGAGCTGGTATCAGGAAAGACGTCTGCACTGTTCTGCCAGTCAAATCCCATGCCCTGATCTTCTATTTCCATCTGCAGGGTTTGATCAGGGGTCAGGTGAATACAGCACATGACCAGTTTTTCGGGGTTGTTTTCATTGCCGTGTTTTACAGCGTTAGTAAGCCCTTCCCGCAGGACAAGGTGAATGGAAAAAATGTCTTTTTTGATGCGGCCATTTTTTCCCTTGAGAAATTCAATGGTTTTTTTGCATGCCCTGTCAAGGTTTTTCATGGTTGAATTAAAGGTGATGGAAATACTTGTAGGGGTTTCTGAAGTTTTAAAAATGTCAGGACAGCGCATTGCTTATACCTCCACGCAAAGTATTAAAATATCATCCTCCGGGATAAACTCGTCATTGAAAAGTTTTTTAACTAACTGCCGGGGTGCCTTTTGGATGTCTGTGTGATTGTTATGGCTGAACAGCTGCAAAAGGGATTCAGACCCCCTGGTCCATGTTATTTTTTTTTCTGAGGATTCAACCAGACCGTCAGTGTACAAATAAAACCTGTCGCCCGGATGGACTTTTTTCTGGGTTAATCCAAACTGGGCGTCCTTGAACATGCCCAGAACATCGCCGTCATTTTTAAGCAGTTCAGCCTCCCCTTTACAGGGGACATATACAACAGGGGGATGTCCTGCATTGACCAGAATGAGTTTTCCCGTGTTCCGGTTAAGATGAACATAGCTGGCTGTGAGATATTTACCGGCAGGAAGGATTTCAGACAATACATCATTGATCATTTTCATGCTTTCCAGCGGGGAATAGACCGGGGTGCAGTTCTGTGCCAGCAAAGCCTTTACTGATGCTGTCATATAACTGGTTTTGATATCATGACCGGAAAAATCAGCTGCAAAATACCCTGTGATGCAGTCAGAAATGGAGAGGATATCGTAAAAATCCCCGCCGGCTTCCTGAAAGGTTCTGTAATATACGCCGAACTTAGGATTGTCATAGTCCTCCGGGACCGGAAGCATGGACGTCTGGGCCTCGGTTATCTGCCTCAGCTTTTCAGCCTGGTTGGCAATAAGAGAATTTACGGCAATGGAGAGTTTTAAATGAATACGGACCCTGGCCAGGACTTCAAGGGGATGAAAGGGCTTGGTAATATAATCAACAGCGCCAAGGTCAAAGCCCTTGAGTTTTGCGTCCACCTGGTGCAGACCGGTCAGGAAAATAACAGGGATTGATCCTGTGGCTGGATTTTCCTTTAATTTTCTGATCACTTCAAAACCATTTTCTTTTGGCATTTCAATGTCCAGCAGAATTAGATCCGGCCTGTTTTCAAGGGCGGCTTCTCTTGCGCCGGGGCCGTTTTCAGCCGTTACCACATGGTAGCCTTCCCGGGTGAGAGAGTGCTGGATCATTTTCAGGTTTAAAAGATTATCGTCTACAACCAGTATGGTAATTTTTTTTTTTTCTGCTGTTTTCATGTATATTTTTTATTCCTCGATCATCAGGTTTTTTTGAACAGCACTGCTTCCAACGGTTGCCTGTCAGAAACGAGAACGACGGAACAGGCAATCGCTGGGGGCGGCGCTCGGCCCTTCTATAAAAACTTGATAATCGAATAACAGCTTTTATGCGTTGTTGTGCCTGTCAAGGCATGGACCTTTATAAGAAACTTGAAACAAGATACAAGAAACAAGACGCGGCAAAATTCAAGTTTCAGGGTTTGTTGTGATGCTGTGCATCATGTGGGTTATATAAAAACATCACAATTGTAAGGTGTTATGCCACTGCCCGGGTGATCATTTCGATTTGTGCTTTAATTTCATTTTTTACCCCTTCAAGCCCTGACAGCCTGCCTGTCCGGGCAGCCTGTTCAAGTTCAAAGGCCTTTTGAGACAGGGCGGTAAATCCCAGGGTCCCGGCAGCGCCTTTTATGGAGTGGGCAGCAGCTGCAACCTGATCTGTTTTTTTTGATGTAAGTCCAGCTTCTATTTCCGAGACATCCTTTTGTGATGTTGAAACAAGAAGAAATGCCATTTTCAGAAAATCTGCCCTGGTCATATCCAGGTTTTCTGCCATTTGGTTTAAATCCATGTCTGCTCCTGCAAATGAAAATTTGATTTAATAGTATAATCTGAATTGTCAGTGCAAGTCAATTTTTTTAACGTAATATGTCCCATTGGCGCAACGCAGGAGACGGGCAAAAAGCCTTATCTCATTTGGTTCTCAATATTTCTGACAGTTCAGCTGCTATAGTTCTTCTCAAATGACTTGATACCACCTCACATATAAGGGGAAGAAGCGTATCAATTCACCTGCTATGATCTATAACAGCTCTTGATTGGTTCTTCCATAGAAAAATTTGATAATCGACTGGAAGCGCTTTTAAAATTTTTTAGAAAAAGGTATGATCCTTACCCCACCCCAGGGTGGCCGATGTTATGACCAAGCTTAAAACCTGATACTCGGTTATCAAGTTTTTATGGAAGGGCCGAGCGCCGCCCTCAGCGGTTGCCTGTCAGGAACATTGAGAACCAAAGGAGATCAGACTTTTTCCCTGCCAGGCGTTGCGACAATCAAGCTGTTTGAGGACCAGTGGCCGCAGGTCGCCGATTTTTAGCCTGGCAGGGAA
>JAYEJJ010000061.1:0-22706 GCA_034660495.1 Thermodesulfobacteriota bacterium
TTCCCCATTCAGCCATGGCAATTTCTGCTGTTTCAAGTGCGATTTCATCAATATCCCTGTCAAGCTCTTCTCCGTCCACCTCAACAGTTGTGGCAACGCCAAGATAGCCGGCAACTTCAAGAAGTTTCTCCTCATCCTTTATCTGGTAAGCATCAGTCTCCTTTTTTGCAACAGCCAGAAATACCTCTGCAACTCCTCTTCCATGATCTGAATGTGCCGCTGCTCCGCCGGCTATCATTCGGATAAAGTTTCTTGCTGCAATTGTGTTGGCTGTTGCTCCGCAAAGGCCTTTTCTTGTGTCTTCTCCTTCAATGCCTGCCTTGGGAAGCGGCAGACGGCATGGCCCCATGGAACAGTTTTTACAGCATGTACCCTGCATTCCTATGGTACATTGTTTCATGGTCAGGTTTCTGTCAAAAATCGTTTCCACCTCGAGTTCATGGGAACGTGCTATCATTTCCTGTGATGCTACATCTATGGAAGATGCAACTGGATCAGCCAGTTTTGGTGCTTTGGCTGCTTTTGCTTTTGCTTTTCCTTCTACCATGTGAGGTTCCTCCTCATATTATGTGTTGACAACATGTAACTAGGTTTAAAGTATTAATAAAGTTTTGTTTTAAAACTTGATTAAGGTCTTTTTAACTTGCTTTTAAATTTACTAATAGTTGATTTTTGTGTTTTGGCCGCTGTCATTGTTACTTTTTTCTCTTTATCAGCACCAGCCTTTGCCATTCTCTCTTCCTGCTCTTTTGCTCTCTTCTCTCTAAGTGCCTCAGCTTCAGCGTCCCTTGCAGCAGCAGCATCGGATTCTGCCTTTTTCTCAGCTTCTATTTTTGCCTTGGCATCTGCCTCAGCCTTTGCTTTGGCATCAGCTTCAGCTTTTGCTTTAGCTTCAACTTCAGCTTGTGCCTTTGCTTTTGCATCTTCTTGTGCCTTGGCTTCAGCCACAGCCTTTGCCTTTGCATCAGCTTCAGCTTTTGCCTTGGCATCAACAACAGGAGCCGCTTCAGTGGCAGGCTTAGTTTCAGCCTTGGGTGCAGGAGCAGCAGGTTTTGCTTCCTCTTTTGCAGCAGGTTTAGCTTCAGCTTTAGGAGCTGCGGCTTTTTTGGCTGGACCTGCTTTTTTTTCTTCTTCAATTGTAAGATCAACTTCAGGAGCAAGAGCTGCAAAATCTATTTCAACATCATCTAATTGTTTTGTGATTGGTGCAATATCCTGGGCTGAACCACCGTCTGTGATGAAGTCAATGAAGTTTTTGACAAGTTTAATGGCTTCAGGATGGCGCATGATGAGAATATTTGAGCCGGACATTAGATAGGATACAGCCCCTACAGCTTCCATGAGAATGGGACGTTTTTCAGGATCACCCAGCTCGGGAGCTTCTTCAACCGTCTGTTTTGCCTCTTTGCATTTCCATACTTCATTGGCAAGGTTGTTGATCATGGGGTTCTGGAGTTTGTCATCCCCCTGGGTCATGGCTGCCTGGTTCAGACGTTCCATGACGGAGTATGAATACTCCATGCCATATCCCAGGCCGCCGGTGGTGGGATCAACAATAACATTTCCCAGGGGCACGCCCAGGTTTTCAAGGAGAATATTGACCTGCTTGGCCAGGTTGACGTCAAGGGGTGAGGAAGAGATGATCGTATGTTTATATCCCAGGGCAGCAGCACCGATGCCTTTGTGGTTTTTTTCCTCAACTGGGCCCAGGATGAGGTTTTCACCCTCGCAGTCTTCTGCGATCTGTTTTAAAACCGCCTCATCCTTTGCCGGTGCAGCGCACCCCCAGATGATCAGGGGAACATCAATGGCGCCAAGCACTTTTTTTACAGTGGCACAGGCCTCTTCAGGGCTGGCATCCTTCTCATTGGGATCAATGCTTTTCAGCTGGAGTACAATGGCCTGGGCCCCATACTCATCCACACATTTTTTGGCCCAGGCAACAGGATCCGTGATAACATCTTTAAAAGGGGCAATGGCGGCTTCAGGCCACTCCGGGGGCTCCATGTCCCAGATTTCCATTGCAATAACCGGTTTGTTGGGGGTCTCTCCTTCAAACTGGTAAAACGGATAACATGTTTCTCCGCCGATGGTAAGGGCTTTATCACCTTTTCCTATGGTGATGCTTTTAATACCGCCGGCATAGGATTCTTTTGTAATTTCAAATCCCACTTTTACCTCCTTATGGTTTGATAGTGATTATGGGTTGCGGTGTGATTATTATCAATACAATCATGTATTAAATAATGGTACTCAGAGAGCAAAGAATGCTCTTTGTTCATGCAGGCAGAAACAGGGTGTCCCCGGCATGACCTGGTGGTGTGATACTCATTTTTTTCTGACAAAAATGATATGCTGTTGATCTTCATATTATAATATTCACCTTGTACATTACACGGGTTCTGTACATTATTATAATCACTTTTGCTCTATAATATCAGGGTAATTCTTTTTTGTATCGTTAAACTCATACAACCACTTTCTTTTTTTGTCAATAGATGAATTGATTAAATGTTATAATAATTAAAAAAAAGTTTGATGAACAGCATTCAGACAAAGTAGACGGAATAATTTTAATTTTTATGCATACAAAGTGATTTTTATTTATTTTGCATGAAAGCCATCGGCCATCAATTATCGGCCATCAGTTATCAGCCATCAGCCATCAGCCATCAGCTATCAGCTATCAGCCATCAGTACTCAGCTAAAAGCTAACATTGGATTTTCAAGTTTTTATGGAAGGGGCGAGCGCCGATCCCAGCGTGTGTCTGTCAGGAACATTGAGGACCAAAGGAGATCAGACTTTTTCCCTGTCAGGCGTTAAAAAACCAAAGGTGAAACACCCTGCGGCCAGGGCATGTGAGTCCTAATATTTTGGCAGATAAAAAAAAATATGGATAACAAGCACAAGAATGCTTGACTATCACATTCTTTTTATGGTAGAGATTTCATCTTAGAAGATGTATATGTTTCTCTATCTGTGGTAACATAGTTGATCACAATACCTTAAAAAAATATTTTGGTTGACATATTGATCATTACAACTCTTGAAAACGAATTCCTGTAATCTGTTTTTTGGGGTGCCAGGGATGCTGAGCATTGGTAGTGATCTAAAATAGGGTGAGGAGAATGGCTCTCCTGTAACTGCAATTTTCATATTTTTAATGGAGGATGGGTAAAATGGCTTATAATGCAGTAGAAATGGCTGACTGGCAGATTTCCGAAGCAGCGGAAAAAAATATGCCGACACCGGAAGAGTGGGGAGAGAAGTTAGGTCTGAAAAAAGAGGAAATCCTTGCGATGGGCAGGCTTGCCAAACTTGATTTTTTGAAAATCATTGACCGCCTGAAAGACAAACCAGATGGCAAATACATTGAAGTGACCGCCATCACTCCGACTCCTCTGGGTGAAGGAAAGAGCACCACGGCCTGCGGACTTATGGAAGGTATGGGCAAGATTGGTCTTAATGTGGGCGGTGCCTTAAGACAGCCTTCAGGGGGACCGACGATGAACATCAAGGGAACTGCCGCAGGCGGCGGAAATTCCCTTCTGATTCCCATGACTGAATTCTCTCTGGGTCTTACAGGGGATATCAATGACATCATGAATGCCCATAATCTTGCCATGGTGGCATTGACTTCCCGGATGCAGCATGAGCGCAACTACAATGACGAGCAGCTTGAAAGACTGACCAAGATGCGCCGTCTGGATATCAATCCGACCCGTGTTGAAATGGGATGGATCATGGATCTCTGTGCCCAGAGTCTGAGAAATATTATTATTGGTATGGGCGGAAGATTTGACGGGTTTACCATGCAGTCCAAATTTGGTATTGCTGTGGGGTCTGAGCTTATGGCTATTCTGTCTATTATCAGAGATCTGGCAGATATGAGAAAACGCTTTGATGAAATCACAGTTGCCTTTGATAGAGCCGGAAAGCCAGTCACTACAGGAGACCTTGAGGTGGGCGGCGCAATGACGGCGTGGATGAGAAACACCATAAATCCAACCCTTATGTGCACTGCAGAATACCAGCCGTGCATGGTGCATGCAGGCCCCTTTGCCAATATTGCTGTGGGTCAGTCCTCAATTATTGCAGACCGTGTCGGTCTGAAACTCTTTGATTATCATCTTACAGAAAGTGGATTTGGGGCTGATATTGGATTTGAAAAATTCTGGAACGTAAAATGCCGCAACAGCGGATTAAAACCCCATGTATCTGTTTTAACATCAACCATTCGTGCCCTTAAGATGCATGGCGGCGGACCCAAGGTTGTTGCAGGTCTTCCCCTGGCAGACGAGTATACCAAAGAGAATCTCGGACTGCTGGAAACCGGCGTTGAAAATATGGTTCACCATATTAAAACCATCCGCAAGGCAGGCATCAACCCGGTTGTCTGCATTAACTGCTTCCATACAGACACCGATGCTGAAATTGCAGTGGTTAAAAAGGCAGCTGAAGATGCAGGTGCCCGCTGTGCCAAATCTACCCACTGGGAAAATGGCGGCGACGGTGCCATAGAATTTGCCGAGGCTGTTAAGGAAGCGTGTGATGAAAAGACCAATTTCGAGTTCCTCTATCCCCTTGAAATGAAGCTCAGGGATCGTGTGGAAAAGATAGCCAAAGAGGTGTATGGCGCAGATGGTGTTTCATGGTCAGCTGATGCTGAGGCAAAGGCCAAAATGCTTGAGTCAGATCCCAAATATGATGATTTTTCTACCATGATGGTGAAAACCCATTTAAGTCTGTCCCATGATGTAACCCTCAAGGGTGTTCCAGAGGGCTGGGTCCTCCCGATTCAGGATGTGCTGATCTATTCCGGTGCAAAATTCCTCTGCCCATGTGCAGGGACCATCAGCTTGATGCCGGGAACCAGCTCCAATCCTGCATTCAGGCGTGTTGATGTGGATACAGCCACAGGTAGGGTGTCAGGGCTGTTCTAAGCCTGAAACATTAGATAGTATTTATAAGAAACGCTCGTCAAAGCATTGCCATTGGCGGCGTTTCATTTTTCGTTGTGGCCGGATCGATGATCATGGTCCGGCCATGCCGGTTATAAAAAAGTAATTGTGTTTACGCGTATTTTTAAATGTATGCGTCAGCACATTGTTTGTTCCTCAAAAATTTTTATTACAGGAAATATATTATGACTGCAGAAATTATAAGCGGAACTGAGATAAGAAAGACCATTCTTGCTGAGATAAAGGAAGAAGTAGATGCCATGAAGGAAAAGCACGGAAAAGTGCCAGGGCTTGTCACCATCCTTGTGGGCGCTAGTCCCGCTTCCATCAGCTATGTCACCCTTAAGGTGAAAACAGCAAACAGTCTTGGGTTCAAGGAAATTCAGGAAGATCAGCCCGATGATATTTCAGAGGCGGATCTTCTGGCCCTGATTGACAAATACAATAATGATCCTGATATTCACGGTATTCTGGTTCAGCTGCCCCTGCCCAAGCATATTGACGATAAAAAAGTATTGAACGCCATTGATCCGGACAAGGATGTGGATGCGTTTCACCCTGTAAATGTGGGACGTCTCATGATCGGCGGTGACGAGGTCCGTTTTCTGCCGTGCACCCCTGCAGGCATCCAGGAGATGATTGTCCGTTCCGGTACGGAAACTTCCGGTGCTGAGGTGGTGGTTGTGGGCCGGTCCAATATCGTTGGAAAACCCATTGCCATGATGATGGCCCAGAAAGGGGAGGGCGCCAACAGCACAGTGACTATTGTTCATACCCGCACCAAGGATCTGGCCGGTCACTGCAAAAGAGCGGATATCCTGGTTGTTGCAGCTGGCGTTCCCGATCTGGTCAAACCCGAGTGGATCAAACCCGGCGCCACAGTAATCGATGTGGGGGTGAACCGTGTTGGCATGAATGAAAAAACAGGCAAGGCCATTTTAAAAGGAGATGTTGATTTTGAAAAGGCCAGGGAAATTGCCGGAAAAATTACCCCTGTCCCAGGCGGCGTAGGCCCCATGACCATAGCCATGCTCATGAAGAACACCATGAGATCTGCAAAGCTTGCCATTGAAGGCTGATTCCTTGTTTTAACCCAAAAAATACAGACCTGTTCAAGCCGGACACCTCAGATAAATCTGTTTGTCCGGCTTTTTTTATTATTGCGTTTTTAAATTTCTGCTTTATTTTAATCACGGTGTTGAAAAAAACAGCCTGTCCCTGTTCCCTTCAATTTTTCCGGTAAACCCGATAAAATTGTCTGATCACCAGGGAAAGAAAAGGACAGGTATATACATTTGGTTCTCAATGTTCCTGACAGGCAACCGCTGGGGGCTCTTAACCGGTCCTTCCATAAAAACCTGATAATCGAGTGACAGTAACCAGCAGGAAAAAACTTGTAATTGTTTATTGAAAGCTGAGTATTGAAGGCTTTCAAATAACCCACATGATGCGCAGCATCACAACAAACCATGAAACTTGAATTGTACCGCGTCTTGTTTCTTGTATCTTGTTTCAAGTTTCTTATAAAAAGGAGAGGTAACATATGCAGGCAGGAAAATTATACAGTGAAAAAAGAAATAAACCAGTTGTATCATTTGAGTTTTTCCCCCCAAGGGATGAAGCAGCAGAAGCCAAATTCTATAATGTAGTGGATTCCCTTGCCGCCCTTGAATACGATTATATGTCCGTAACCTTTGGGGCCGGCGGGTCAACAAAAGACGGATCATACAATACCGTTAAAAAAATGATTCAGGAAAAGAACCTGCCAACGGTTGCCTATATCGCAGGCTTTGGTCTTGCCCCCTCAGAAATCACCTCGATTTTAGACAGGTACAGGGAAATCGGTGTGAAAACCATTTTTGCCATTCGCGGAGATGAACCTAAAAATGCGGATTTTACCCCCCATCCGGACAGCTTTAAATATGCCTCGGACCTTATAGCTTTTATCAATAAAAACTATGATTTTGATCTGGGGTGTGCCGGGTATCCCGAAGGCCATATCCAGGCGGAAAGCCTTGACAAGGATATTTCATATTTAAAGCTGAAACAGGACAACGGCGCTCAATACGTTATTGCCCAGTATTTTTATGAGAATCGTTTTTTCTTTGATTATGTGGAAAAGTGCAGACAGGCTGGGGTGACCATTCCCATTATTCCAGGGATTATGCCCATTTACAGCATGAAACTGACCCATATGCTGTGCAAACTCTGCGGGTCAACCCTTCCCCCTGAGGTCAGCAAAAAACTCGAAGAATTGACAGAAAAGGAAAAAGGCGCCGCAGCAGAATACGGCATTGACTTTGCCGTAGAACAGTGCAGGGAGCTTCTTGAAAAAGGGGTGGATGGACTGCATTTTTATACCATGGACAGAAGCAGGTCGGTAACCGAGATTATTACCCGGTTAAAAAAGGATAATCTTCTGTAGAACCGGCATGGCCGGTCCATTATCATCGGCCCTGCTGCAACGAAGAATGAAACGCCGCCAATGGCAATGCTCTGACGCGTGTTTCTTATACTAGGTTATCAAGTTTTTATGAAAGGGCCGATTAAGAGTCCCCAGCGGTATTCAAAAAACTTGATGATCGAGTTATAAAAAATTAAATTTTGCTGGGGTGAAAAATGAATGACAAACTGGATCAATTTCTTGACAATCTTCAGGAAGAAATTTTTGATGAGGCCCGGACCGTTCTCGGAGATGAAGGGTTTGACCGCTGGCAGAATCCCCGGTTCAGGGGACGGATGGATGGGTGTGATGTTCATTCCGCTGTAACAGGTTCCTGCGGGGATACCATTGAGATTTTTCTTAAATTTGACAGCGGCCGTGTGTCAGAGGCCTCTTATATGACAGATGGATGCGGGACAAGCAATGTATGCGGATCCTTTGCCGCTGAATTTGCCATTGGCCGGACAGCAGAGGAACTGGCTGATATTACAGGGGATATGATTTTGTCACGGCTGGGAAAGGTCCCTGAAGAGGAGCAGCATTGTTCAGGTCTTGCTGCAGAGGCGGTTCAGGATGCGCTGCGGATTTATATGACCCGGGACATATGCAGGGAAGGGAGTAGAACATGACTGACGGGGCTGGTATGATAACCATAAATGCAAATATCGACATCACTGTGGAAGCGCTTCAGGCAGTGGTTGCCAATGCCAAAAAGATTGCCGGAAGCGATGAAAAAGGGGTTTACCGTGTGGATACGGCAGACAAGGTCAGTGAAATGATAACCGTTTTTTTGGCTGAAAAGGATTTTGAAAGTTTTGCCATGGACATTGAAAATTACAAATAAGTATGCTGTATTGTGACATTATTTATATAAGACGTTTTAAAATGGAGTAATTATGAGCAAAGTTATAGCACTGGCTGGAAAAGGAGGGGTTGGTAAAACAACCGTTTCTGCACTGGCACTTCGTTATCTTGCCAGGAACAATGCGTCTCCTGTGCTTGCAGTGGATGCAGATCCCAACAGCAACCTGGGTGAAACCCTTGGTATGAATGTGGAAAAGAGTGTCGGGGATATACGGGAGGACTTTATGCGCGACCCCCAGGGGGTTCCTTCGGGCATGGATAAGATTGTGTATATTGAAATGCTCATGAACCAGGTGATTATCGAAAGTAAAGACTTTGATCTTCTGGTCATGGGACGTCAGGAAGGCCAGGGCTGTTACTGCATGGTGAATAATATTTTAAACCGGTTTACAGAACAGCTTGAGAAAAACTATAAATACCTTCTCGTGGACAATGAAGCGGGAATGGAGCATTTAAGCCGCAGAACCCGGGGAAAGGTGGATAAACTGATCCTGGTCACGGACTATGCCTTAAGGGGCCTCAGGGCAGTGGGGCGCATCAATGAAATGCTGGATGAGCTTAAACTCGATATTAAGAGTCTGGGACTGGTTGTCAACAGGGCCCCGGCAGAGCTCAGCCCTGCGTTTATGGCCGAGGTGGAAAAAATCGCGATTCCCGTTTTGTGCACCATTCCTGGGGATGATGCGCTGCTGGAATTTGACATGGAGCAGAAATCCCTTATGGATCTGCCCGATGACTCACCCGCTGTGCTGGCGGTAAACAAAATGATGGCGGCCGTCACCCAGGAGGTGTGATGGATTTCAAGGCACTGAATACAGGCAGCTGCTGGGGACGTCGCTCGGTCCTTCCATAAAAATTTGATAATCGAGTTTTAAGAGGGGGATCATTCAGGGCAGGAGAAGGGAGGGTAGGAAATGAATATCTCAGCGGCACAGGAGCGTATATTTCTATGTTATACCCAATAATATGCAAGGTTCCCCAGACGGCCGGGTCCCTGGGAAAAAAGGCGCTGACAGCTGCTCTATCCTGTTACGCGCGGGATACCCTGATGCTTTCAGGACAGTTCAGCGGCTTTTTCCCGAAAGTTTTAAAAAAGGACCCCAATGGCGCGCCAATTGCCAGCAGCGGGGTGAACTGGTCCATAGCCCATAAACCCGACTATGTGTGCGGCGTGGTGTCAAGGGATAAGACAGGTATTGATCTTGAAAAGATAAAGCCTGTTTCAGAGGCCCTGTTTAACAGGATCTGCACACAACAGGAAGCAGGGCTTTTTCCCTATGATCCCCGGAGCCTTGTTTTTTTCAGGGTGTTTACGGCAAAGGAAGCTGTGCTCAAAGCGGCCGGTGTCGGCCTGAAAGGTCTTTCCAGGGTAAGGGTGACTGAGGTTCCAGATGCTTTAAATATCCATGTGCTGTATGACAATCAGGGGTATGAGGTGGCGCATTTTTTTGTTGACCAATATATTGTTTCCGTTGTAAAGCAGAGGGAAACCGTTGCGTGGCAGATGGGGAAATTGTAGAACACCGATGATGCGCAGCATCACAACAAACCATGGGACTTGATTTGTACCGCGTCTTGTTTCTTGTTTCTTGTTTCTTGTTTCTTGTTTCTTGTTTCTTGTTTCTTGTTTCTTGTTTCTTGTTTCTTGTTTCTTGTATCTTGTATCTTGTTTCAAGTTTCAAGTTTCAAGTTTCTTATAAAACCCACATGTCCTGGCAGACACAACAAAACATGAAAGCTGTTAGCTGAGTACTGACAGCTGATGACTGATGGCTTTCATATAAAAAAACCAGATCATCGAGTTGAAGGGAAAAACAGAATATGGCCAAAGGAAAAGATTTTATAATGAAGGAAGCGTCTTCATCAGCCGGCATCTCAAAAAAATTACCTGGAGTTGATTTTTCAACTTTTATACTTTCACTTTACTCATCAGCCCTTGTTCAGCTGGGTGAAATTGAAGACCCTTCCACAGGTCGAAAAGATATCAATCTGGATGTTGCCAAACAGACCGTTGATATTATTATCATGCTGGAAAAAAAGACCCGCGGCAACCTTGAGGATGATGAGGCAAATTTAATGAAAAGCCTTGTCCATGAATTGAGAATGGCCTATGTAAGGGCAAAAGGGTGATTTTTAAAGCCGACTCCCATGCAAAGATTAATTTGTTTCTTTATATCACCGGAAAAAGGGAGGACGGGTATCATACCCTGTATTCCCTGATGACCCGGGTAGCCCTCTGCGACTGTCTGAGTTTTGAATTTGGCCTGGAACAGGTTTCCATTTCCTGCAGTCATCCTGAAGTGCCCTCAGATAACACAAATATTGCCGCCCGGGCGGCCTGTCTTTTTTTTGAAGAATTTTATCAAAAAAAAGGCGGAAAAAAAGCAGGGGTTGATATAACTCTGGAAAAAATAATTCCTGTGGGCGCAGGGCTGGGCGGCGGCAGCAGCAATGCCGCCGTGGTGCTGAAAGTACTGAACAAAAAATATCATTACCTGTTTTCCAGAAAGGAACTCATGGACATGGGGCTTTTCCTGGGAGCAGATGTCCCTTTTTTTATCCATGGCGGACCTGCCCTTGCCAAAGGGGTGGGAGAGCGGCTTGAGACTGCTGTGCCCCTGCAGCCGTATCACGTTCTTTTGTTTTACCCGGGGATTCAGGCATTGACCGGTGAGGTTTACAAAAATATGGATTTTTCATTGACAAACACAGGAAAATCAAATATTATTAACCCTTTAAAAAGTGGCAGCAATGTATCGGTTGTGGATATAAAATCCTTTTTGCACAATGACCTGGAAACAGCTGCCTTAACCCGGTACCCGGACATTGGGGCTGCAAAAAAAGAGCTTTTGCAGTTTCAGCCGGAAGGAGTGCTCATGTCAGGAAGCGGTTCTACCTTTTTTGCTCTTTTTTCATGCTGCAAAAAGGCAAAGCAGGCGTATAATGCCCTTTATGCAAAGTGGAAGGGGAGCGGGAAAAAGGTTTTTCTAACCTCATTTGTTCAGAAGATGTAATCTTCAATATGTAATCTGGATGTAAGCAAATGGGCAGACAGACCGGAAAGACCGGATAATATCCTGGGGCGTCGTCAAGTGGTAAGACACAGGATTTTGATTCCTGCATTCGGAGGTTCGAACCCTCCCGCCCCAGCCAATAAAAAGGCACAGGTGCATCCTTGATTCAGGGAAACACTGCTGGAAAATTTGCGAATAAATTAAAAGAGATTTTTTATATGAATGGAATATCAATTTTTACAGGCAATTCAAATCCCGGCCTTGCCCAGAGAATTTCTGATTACATTGCAAAGCCCCTTGGCAGTTCAAAACTGACCCGTTTCAGTGATGGTGAGATACAGGTGGAGATCCATGAAAATGTCAGGCGGCAGGAGGTTTTTGTTATTCAGTCCACCTGTGCGCCTGTCAATGAAAATCTTTTTGAGCTGCTGTTGATGATAGATGCTTTGAAAAGATCCTCTGCCAGTAAAATAACCGCAGTTATTCCCTACTTTGGATATGCCAGACAGGACAAAAAAGTAGCCCCCCGGGTGCCGATCAGTGCCAAACTGGTTGCTGATCTGCTGACCACAACCGGGGTTCAGCGGGTGATTACCCTGGATCTCCATGCCGCCCAGATCCAGGGGTTTTTTAATATACCCGTTGACAACCTTTATGCAACGCCGGTTATCCTTGATCATATTAAAACCAATTTCGGCAGTGATCTGGTTGTGGTTTCTCCGGATGCCGGAGGGGTAGAGCGGGCCCGGGCCTTTGCCAAGCGCCTGCATACCGCCCTTGCCATAGTGGACAAAAGACGAAGTGCACCCAACAAGGCCAAGGCCATGGCCATTATTGGCGATGTGGAGAACAAAACAGCACTTGTGCTTGATGATATGGTGGATACCGCCGGTACCCTGACAGAGGCAGCCGGAGTGATCAAAGCCCAGGGGGCAAAGGCGGTCCATGCCTGCTGTACCCATCCTGTTCTTTCCGGGAATGCCGTGGAAAAGATAAACAAATCTGATCTGAATTCACTTCTGGTTACCGATACCATTCCCCTGTCAAGTGAGGCTGAAAAAAGTGATAAGGTAAAAACCCTTTCCATTTCAAATCTTGTGGGTGAAGCCATTATACGCAGTTACAGAGGGGATTCAGTGAATTCCCTGTTTGTATAACCCACATGATGCCATCCATGCATCACAACAAACCATGAAACTTGAATTTTGCCGCGTCTTGTATCTTGTTTCAAGTTTCTTATAAACCGGCATGGCCCGGCCCAGGATTATTGAACCGGCCCCAGCAAAGAATGAAACCTGTCAACGGCAATGCGCTGGCAAGTTTTTTTTATAAAAAATTTTTTTTAATATTTAGGGCAGAAGCCTCTGACGCAACACATATATATAAGCCCTGCTGCAAGAGCGGGCGCGGAGGAAACAATTTTGGAACTGATAGATTTAAAAGCAGACATCAGACAGGGTAAGGGCAAAAGCCTTGCACGCTCCCTTAGACGGAACAATCTGGTACCGGCAGTACTTTACGGTGCACAGACAGACCCATTGTCCCTTTCAGTGGCAACACCGGATCTGGATAAAATTATCCGGGAGAACGGCAGCTCAGGTGTGTTTCTTAAACTGACTGTGGATGGAGACACCAAAAAATTCAGAACCGTTATTTTAAGGGAAGTTCAGATGGATACCTTTGATCTGAATTATCTTCATGCGGATTTTAATGAAATTGACATGAGTGAAACCCTGACCATCAGTGTCCCCATAGAAGTGGTAGGCGAGGCAAAAGGGGTTGTGGCCGGAGGCATGGTTCAGATTATCCGGCGTGAACTGGATGTGATCTGCCGGCCTGCAGATGTGCCGGAAGTGATTCAGATTGATGTAACCGACCTTGATATCGGAGACTCTATTCATGTCAATGAAATTGATCCCGGAGAAAATGTAGAGGTTCCCTATGAGGTTGAATTTACCATTCTAACCATTGTACCGCCCACAGCTGAAGAAACAGAGGCAGAGGAAGATCTGGACGAGGGCCTTGAAGAACCTGTTGTGGACAGTGACGAAGTTGAGTCAGGCGAAACAGAGGCGGTTCAGGAATAAACGAGAACCATAGCATGACCTGTAAAACGGTATTTATGATGGCGGGCCTGGGCAACCCTGGAGAAAAGTACACCGGTACCCGCCATAATATCGGCTTTCTTGTCCTGGACAAGCTGGCCGCCATGTTTTCCCTTTCCCTTGAAAAGTCCCGCTTTGATGCCCTGTATACCCGGGACAGAATAGACGGTTCAGCCCTTATCCTGGCCAAACCCCTTTCCTATATGAACAGAAGCGGGTTTCCCCTTCAACGATTATCTTCCTATTATAAAGTGCCCCTTGAAAATATTATCGTTATCCACGATGACCTTGATCTGGAATTTGGAAAAATCAAAATTGTTAAAAAAAGAGGACACGGCGGCCATAATGGCATCCGATCCATTGTCGAGGCGTTTGGCTCAAATGATTTTATACGTGTCAGGGTCGGCGTGGGACGACCCCTTGGGGCAACAGATGCTGCAGGCTATGTCCTGGGCCGGTTTTCAAAGAGTGAGGCCGGACACCTTGATGAAATCATCACCACCTCGGCCAGGGCAGCTGAAATGGTTGTCAAACAGGGGGTTTCCAGTGCAATGAATTGTTACAATCAGAATTGACAACAAATCATACTCTTTTTCTCTGTTCCGTTGAAAAATTATTATTGTCCATGCAGACCTCCAATCGCCCCCTTACTTCTTGTCTTTTTCCCCTATTTCCTGTTTCCTTAGTTTTTTTTAAAAAAAATTGTTATATGGGTGTGAATGTGTTATTCTGCTAAATGATGACCATATTGTTTGTTAACTTTTAAAGAACAAAAAAAAATGGTGGTTTTTTATGGGGCAAAAACAGAAAAAAGAGAAACAAGGTAGAGCTGGAAAAAAAGAATTTTCCACAGGTGATCTGGCTGTTTATCCAGCACATGGCGTAGGATGTATCCAGTCCATTGAGAGCAAGGAAATAAACGGCGAAAACATGAATTTTTACATGTTAAAGATTGTTGAAAACGGCATGGTGATTATGATTCCGACTTCCAATGTAGAGTCTATAGGGCTTAGAGAGGTTATTTCTGAAAAGGAGATACCTGAAGTCTACAAAGTCATGCAGCAGAAAGGACATGATATAGACCGGCAGACCTGGAACAGAAGGTACCGCGAATACATGGATAAAATTAAAACCGGCTCTATTTACGATGTAGCTGAAGTGTTCAGGGATCTGTTTCAGCTCAAACTTGAAAAGGATCTTTCCTTTGGCGAGCGCAAACTTCTTGATACCGCACAGAGCCTGCTGGTCCAGGAGCTTTCAACATCCAAGGATGTGGACGAAGAGGCCATGATGGTTGAAATTCAGGAGTTGTTCGATTGATTTTTTCAGATAAACAATAGGGTCATGTTATCAAAAAAAACCGGAAGACGTTAACTTCGTTTCCCGGTTTTTTTGTTGGGCCTGTCTGGGTTATTTTTTTTCTCTGTTTTTAATGTGACCCTTTGGTCCATGGGGCATATATGGAATTTGTGGTATCCGCCAAAAATCATGGACAGCGGCTTGACTGCCTGGTTTCCCTTCTTTTTGAAAAATGTTCAAGAAGTGCAGCATCTGCTTTGGTCAGATCCGGGGATATCCTTGTCTCGAAAAAAATAAAAAAACCAGGGTACCGGGTCAAGACCGGCGATGTCATAAGTGCAGACCTTGACGGGCCGGCTGAAAAAAATCAGCACCTTGAGCCAGAGTCGCTGACCCTTCAGATTCTTTATGAAGACCATCATATTGCTGTGTTAAATAAAAGAGCAGGTATGGTGGTTCATCCAGGGGCGGGAAATACCTCTGGCACCCTTGCCAATGCACTGGTGTATCATTATCCCCAGCTTAAGAGATTAGAGGACAAATGCCGGCCTGGTATTGTTCATCGCCTGGACAAGGATACCAGCGGGGTAATGGTGATTGCAAAAACAGAATCTGCTGGTGTTTTTCTAAAAAAGGAGTTTAAGCTCAGACGGGTGTCCAAGCGTTATCTGGCTCTGGCTGCAGGTGAGTTCAGGGAAGATTCAGGACAGATCACCTTTTCCATTGGGCGGCATCCTGTTAAACGGAAAAAAATGTCCATTGCAAGCCGCCGTGAAAGACCGGCAGTAACCCTGTGGCAGGTTAAAAAAAGGTTCCGCCAAGCCGCCCTTGTTGAGGTTGAGCTGAAGACGGGAAGGACCCATCAGGTCAGGGTTCACTTAAGCGCTCTGGGCCATCCACTGCTGGGAGATACAGTATACGGCTTCAGGAAAAAGAATATCAGATTAAGAGATCCTGGAGGTCAGGGACATAATCTTATCCCCCGTCACATGCTCCATGCCTGGAAGTTGAGTTTCCTCCATCCCTGGTCCGGGCAGCGGGTTGAATTTAAAGCCCCGCTGCCCAATGATTTTAAAAGGCTGATCTTCAGCCTGGACCAGGAAGCGTTTCCTGTCTAGGCAGCTTTTTGTATTTTAATGGCACAGATTTTAAATTCCGGTATTTTTGCAATGGGGTCAAGTTTAGCATTGGTCAGGCGGTTGGCTGCGGCATTTGCAAAGTGAAACGGGATGAACAGGGTGCCGTCCACAGCCTTGGGGGAAATTTCAATTTTTGCCTTTATTTTTCCCCTCCGGGATGTGACAAGGGCGGTTTCTCCCTGGGAAAGTCCGGTTTTTACCGCATCATTGGCTGATATTTCTACAAAGCATTCCGGTGCCAGCATGTTAAGCCCCTTGCTTTTCATGGTCATTGTGCCGGTGTGATAGTGGTATAAAACCCGTCCTGTGGTTAAAATGAACGGGTAGGAATCATCGGGCAGTTCTGCCGGCGGTTGGTGCTCAATGGCATGGAACAGCCCCTTTCCCCGGGTGAACTGCTGGGTATGCAGGATGGGGGTGCCTGGATGCTCTTTTGTCGGGCAGGGCCAGTGAATGCCCAGGTTTTCAATTCTCTCATAGCTTAATCCGCCGTAGGACGGGGTTAACCGGGTAATTTCCTCAAATATTTCTTCACTTCTAAAATATCTCATGGGATACCCCATGCGGGTGGACAGATCACAGATGATTTTCCAGTCATTTCTTGCAAATCCAGGGGCGTTTACCGCTTTTCTTACCCGCTGGACCCTGCGTTCTGTATTGGTAAAGGTGCCGTCTTTTTCTGCAAAACAAAATGCTGGAAAGACAATATCAGCTGTCTTTGCTGTTTCAGTGAGAAATATGTCCTGAACAATCATTAAATCCAGATTCCCCAGTGCTTTTTCCGCGTGGTTCAGATCAGGATCTGAAACAAGGGGGTTTTCTCCGATGATGTACAGGGCTTTCAACTCACCGTTTTCTGCCTTGTTGATCATTTCAGTCACTGGAATGCCGGGTTTTCCCGGGAGCTCTGTAACATTCCAGGCTTCTTCGTACTTTGCCCGGGTATTGACATCATCGACCTTCTGGTATGCGGTAAATACATTGGGAAGACCGCCCATATCACAGGCGCCCTGGACATTGTTCTGTCCCCTCAAAGGATTGACGCCTCCCCCGGGGATGCCAAGGTCGCCGCACAGCATGGAGAGGTTGGCCAAAGACTTAACATTGTCCGTGCCGCAGGTATGCTGGGTAATGCCCATACAGTAGAGTATGGATGCTTTTTCTGCCTTTGCAAATATCCGTGCCACAGCAATGATCTCTTCTGCCGGAACAGCTGTTATTGCTTCCACATATTCAGGGGTATATGCGGCAACTGTATTTTTAAGCGATTCAAACCCTTCTGTCCGGTTTTCTACATAGTCTTTGTCGTATAAATCTTCTTTTATAATCACATGCATCAACCCGTTGATCCAGGCAATGTCCGTGCCCGGTGAGGGCCGGAGCCATTTACTGGCATGTTCGGCCAGCCTGATCCGTCTGGGATCGATGACAATAAGGGTTTTTCCTTTAAGAGCGGCTCTTTTAACCACTGTTGACAGGACAGGATGGTTTTCTGTTGTATTGGTGCCTGTTGCCAGAATTACATCCGCTTCACCAATATCGGCAATGGTGTTTGTCATTGCGCCGCTTCCAAAAGCTGCAGCCAGACCGGCTACTGTGGATGAATGTCACAGACGCGCGCAGTGGTCGATGTTGTTTGTTTTAAGGACCGCCCTTGTAAATTTCTGGGCAATATAGTTGTCCTCATTTGTGGTCCTGGCAGAAGTGAGAAGTCCAATGCTGTCAGAGCCAAAATTTTTTTTTATCCGGTTGAGATTTTCCGCTGCAAAATCCAGAGCTTCGTCCCAGGTGACCTTTTCAAGGGTTTTGTTTTTCCGTATCATGGGCGAGGTGATACGGTCCAGGGAGCTGACAAAATCATATCCAAACCGGCCCTTTACACACAGGCTTCCAAAGTTGGGGGCAGTATCCTCACCTGCACTGTTTATTTTAACGATTCTGTTGTTTTGAACATTAAGTTCAAGCTGACAGCCCACTCCGCAGAAACCGCAGGTGGTTTTGATCTTTTCGGTTTTAACAAAGTATTTTTTTTCAAGAAAATTCTGGGGCACAAGGGCTCCCACCGGGCAGACCTCTATGCATTCGCCGCAGAAGACGCAGTCTGAGTCTTTCAGGGCAACATCACTGCCGGCTGCAATTTTATCACCATTTTCTGTGGATATGAAATCAATGGCATTGTTGACCTGTTTTTCCCGGCATGCCTTTACGCATCGTCCGCAGAGAATGCACCGGGAAAAATCCCTGAGGATAAAGGGGTTGACCCGTTCCATGGGGAATCTGCTTCCTTCATGGGGGGAATCAGCAACGTTTACCTGGTAGCGGTATGCCAGATCCTGCAGCCGGCAGTCTCCCCATGCCGGACACAGGGAGTTGGATCTGTCTTCGTTCAGCACTGCAAACTGAAACTCGGTCCAGCCCTCTGCATTAAAATCTCGTATGGCGCAGTTGTGATTGCCCGAGGAGAGCATGGTCCTGATGATGGATCGTCTCTCTTTGGTCACTTTTTTGGATTCCGTATAAATTACCATTCCACTGGCAGCCGGGGTGGAACATGAGGGAACCAGTTTTTTTGGGCCTTGAATTTCCACCACACAGATCCCGCATTTTTCTGAGGGCGTTGTTCCCTTTAGATAGCACAAAGTAGGGATATGGATGTTGTTTCGGCGGGCTGTTTCAAGAATAGTTTCTCCAGAGTTGAAAGAAAGCTGATGATTGTCAATAACTATGTTGTTTTGGGGGGTCATGGTCATCCTCGCAATTGGCAGTTTGTAACAGGATTCTGACAATAAATATATCTTTGGTACCCTAAAAAAAGAGAAATGTCAATGTGGTCAAATAATTATTTTCAAATGATGGTTGACATTTTTTTTTTCAGATGATTATACAACATAAGAATAAAAAAAACAGCTGGTTTTTGATATGGCTTAGAACTGCCGCAAAAAAAAAGCAGCAGAAGATTGAAACGGCTTGGTATCACTGCTGGCAGGTGAAGTTTAGAACGATTTTGTCCGGAAAAAATCATCAAGGGGGATTAAAATGCTTGAGTCTGTTTTATTGATGGGTGGGCTAGGTTTGGTTATTGGTGGTGTTTTAGCATTTGCGTCTAAAATTTTTTATGTGTATGTTGATCCAAAAGTTGCTGCCATTGACGAGGTCCTTCCAGGGGCGAATTGCGGCGGGTGCGGCTTTCCAGGGTGTACTTCCAATGCAGAGGCCATTGTTGCAGGAAAGTCACCGGTGGATTCATGCGTTGCCGCCGGATCTGATGTGGCAGCAGCCATTGCAGAAATAATGGGTGTGTCACTTGGGGAAAAGGAACCTGAGTTTGCCCTGCCCGGGTGCCGTTACGGGGTGGATGAGGCAGATGTCAAGTATCTCTACGATGGTATTGATGACTGCCGGGCGGCTGCCCTGGTTTCAGGAGGCATGAAGGTCTGCGACATCGGGTGTCTCGGGTTTGGCACCTGCGTGGCCGCATGTCCCTTTGATGCTTTGGAAATGGGGGATAAGGGGCTTCCTGTGGTGGATCAGGAAAAATGTACAGGATGCGGAACCTGTGAAAGGGTCTGCCCCAAACATATCATACGGCTGACCTCTGTTACCCGGAGAATCATGCGGGAATATACAGAGGATCAATGCATTACTTCCTGCCAGCGCGCATGCCCCACAGGAATAGATATAAGGGAATATATAAGCCTGATAAAAGACGGCCGGTATGAACAGGCTGTACAGGTGATTAAGGAACGTAATCCCTTCCCCACAGTGATCGGCAGGATCTGTCCGGCCCCCTGTGAATTCCAGTGCAGACGGCAGCTTGTTGATTCCCCGGTTGCCATAAATGATTTAAAGCGCTTTGTATGCGATATTGAAATGAAACAGGGCAGTCGGCTGATGCCTTACAGCGCCCCGCAGACAGGCAGACAGATTGCCGTGATAGGCGGCGGCGTGGAAGGGCTTTCCGCTGCTTTTTTTTCGGCAAGGCTGGGGCATTCTCCAACGGTTTTTGAATCCACAACCCTGCTGGGCGGACTTTTAAGGGTGGCTATTTCCGAAGACCGCCTGCCCCGGGAAGTTCTGGACTGGGATATCCAGGGGATACTGGAAATGGGGGTCGATGCAAAAATGTCGTCCAGAGCCGGCAGGGATTATACCATTCCCGGTCTGTTGCGCAATGGGTTTGATGCTGTTTTTACGGCTTCAGGCGGCTGGGATGACAGGGTGGCAAGGGGAGATATTGAAGATGCGGTTTCCCTTTTTCCAGGAGGATATCTGCTTATTGATCTTTTGAGAATTAATACAGCACAAAACCCCGGGATTTCATGTGGTGATCATGTGGTCATAGCCGGCGGAGGCGGTGTGGTGTATGATGCGGTCAAACTCTGCAGACAATTGGGAGCGGAAAATATCCTGGTCATGTCACGGCAGACACCGGAACATGCTGCCTTTGACGGCAGCAGGGTTGAAGCTGTTGCAGACGGGGTTTCTGTTATATACAATTGCGGTATCACAAGACTCTTTGGGGAAGAGGAGTGCCTGACCCATCTGGAGTATATCTGTCTTGATTCAGGAGAAAAACGCGTCATTCCTGCAGATACCCTTTTTATTTCTTCCGGCCGGTTTCCCGAGCTTGTATTTTTAAGGCTGGAACAGGAACATTTAGACACTGAACAAGAGAATCAGAACACTCAAGAAAAAAATCAAAATACTGAACAGGAAAATCAGACATCTGAAGGGGAAAGTGAAAAAGAGAGCATTGAAAAACAAAGCATCATAGATCAGTCAGGGCTGGATGAAATCTGTGAAAAAGCAGATCTTCCACTTAAATGGGAAGGGATTGAAGTTTATAAGAAACCCATGAGCAGAATGGAAATCGGCCTGCTGTCCAGGGAGGACCCCACCAGCGGCTACAGTGCTGCTGTCAAGGCCATTAACGGCGGCAGAAAAGCAGCGGCTTCCATTCATAATTTGATGTATAACATCCCCCTGGGTCCGGATACCCGTCCCATCACCAGTCAATCCATCATTCAGGATGTTGTCAGCCTTGAAGGGGTTGATGTGTTTCCCAGACAAATTATGCCGGTTTCCACTGAATGTTCTGGACGTGATCAGGGAATACCCCTGGGATTTACCGAGGAAATGGCGAAAAACGAGGCCGGCAGATGCCTTCAGTGCGGCCTGCTCTGTTATGCGCGTACAGAAAAGAGCGAAGAAATGGATAAAACGCCTGAATTAAGTGAACCAGCAGAATAATCATTTAAATCACTCAGGATGTCAGGGGAAAAAATGATTGGCAGGGAACAGACACCAACTTTAAAGAATCAGGTACTGGTTGTTGATGATGAAAAAAGGGTGGCCGAAAGTATTCAGTTTTTCCTGAATAAAGAGGGATTTGATGTCAGTTATGCCTGCTGCGGCAGGGATGCGGTTGCCTTTATAAAGGAGAACAGGGTTGAGCTGATCCTTTTGGATATCAGCATGCCGGGAATGGATGGGTTTGAGGTGCTCGAGTCTATTTTTCACCATGACCCGGATTCCCTTGTGGTTATGATGACTGGGTATGCCACGGTTGAGTCAGCTGTTAAGGCCTTAAAGCTTGGTGCGTGGGATTATTTGAAAAAACCCTTTGAATATTCAGAACTCATTAAAACGGTTAAAAACGGTATAACCCATAAGCAGCTGATTAATGAAAACCGGGCCGTTTCAGCCCGGCTGCAAATTTCAGAAATGCGGTGTCAATACCTTGTGAATAATTCTCCTGACCTGATTTACACCCTGAATGCCAGGGGAAAAATTACCTTTGTAAACGAAGAGTTTGAAAAGGTGCTGGGCTATAGAAAAGAACACCTGCCTGGCAGCTGGGTTCAAGATATTGTGCATTCTGATGACTGTGCAAAAGCAGTTGCTGCTGTCAATCAGGTAAGTTCAGGATCCAGAAGCAAGACAGAAGTAACCATCAGGCTGAAAAGAGCCGGTCATGACAGAAAAAAATATTAAGCCCGTTTATTACAGTGGAGCAGAAAATCACCAGTCTTGATATTCCAGGCGGGGATCTAAACCAGAACGGCCTGAAATGTGTCTATTGCGTGGCAAGGGATGTCACAGAGCGAAACCACCTGGAAGATCAGCTGCTACAGTCCCAGAAACTTGAGGCCATTGGTACCCTTGCCGGAGGCATAGCCCATGATTTTAACAATATCCTCATGGCCATACAGGGATATACCTCCCTTGTAAGGACCTCTTTTAAACCCGGGTCCCCCCAGTATAAAAAACTTGCCAATGTGGACGAGTATGTCCAGGCCGGGTCTGAAATGACCCGGCAGCTTCTTGGTCTGGCCCAGAAAAAAGACAATGAGCTTTCCCTTGAAAATATTAATTATCTGCTTAAAATGTCAGCCAAAATGTTTGGGAGAACCAAAAAAGATGTGGTGCTTAATCTCAATCTTCAAAAGGATCTCTGGTCTGTAAAAGTGGATGAGGGACAGATCAAACAGGTCATGCTCAATCTTTATGTCAATGCCTGGCAGGCCATGCCCGAAGGGGGAAGGATATATATCAAGTCTGAAAATGTTAGTGTGGGACAATCCTTTTTTAAGAAAATCGGTCTTAATGAACCGGGCCGGTATGTAAAAATTTCCGTTGTGGACACCGGTGCGGGCATGGACAATGAAGTGGCAGAGAAAATATTTAATCCTTCTTTTACCACCAAAGAAATGGAGGGCGGTACCGGGCTCGGCCTTGCTACGGCTTACGGCATCGTCAACAACCCCTCGGCTAAAGACCGAGGGGCTTGCAAGGTAACTTGTAAGCCCGGTTGATTAGCCTAAGTCTTAACTGACTACGTTACATTGGAATATATAGTCATCCCAAGGTACTCCACACG
>JAYEJJ010000062.1:0-5304 GCA_034660495.1 Thermodesulfobacteriota bacterium
TGATTAAAGTTAATGTAAGAATTTTTTTCCTATCAGATAGAACTCTGTTTGTCATTATTATTTTTCAAACTTCAAAATTTTAAAAGCTAAAGGCTAAAGGCGAATGGCCGAAATTAGAACCAACCCCGTCAGCAAAGTCTTCTGGTAAGTCTGTGCTTCCGTCGTCCACCAATAGAATGTCTCGATGGAAGCATTTGCAGTCTTGGATAACCCGGGCGATAGTTCTGCCGTGGTTGTAGAGGGGGATGACAATAATTATACGGGGCGGCTGGATCATTTGCCTGGTTTAATTTCTATCCAAGTATATGGATAGGTCATCAAAGAGTTGGCTTGAAAATAGCAGCTTTCTGAATTTTACCAAGCTGTCATGGAAAATGGTAGTATTGTCGTAAACCTCGAATTCCCGGTTCAATATTTCGTAAATTTTACCAGTACCCGTTCCCATGCAGCGGGTGTTCCTGAAGGAAAGGGCCTGGAGATCCGCCAGGATTTCCAGTGTTACCACATGCTTGGCATGGCTTACTATACGAAAGGCTTTCCGGGCCGCTACCGTTCCCATGGAGACCACATCCTGGTTGGTGGCGTTGCAGGAAATTGAATTGACGCTCATGGGGGCGGCCAGGTTACGGTTTTCAGCCGTTACAGAGGTGGCCAGGTACTGGGCACCCATGAATCCCATGGTAAGCCCGAGCTCGCCGGGAATCAGATGTTCGGGTAACCCTTCGTTGAGATGTTTGTCCAGAAGTTTGTTTGTTCTTCGTTCGGACAGGTTGCACAGGGTAGACAGGGCAATACAGAGACAGTCCATGGCAAAACTGATGCTTTGTCCGTGGAAGTTACCACCATGGATAATTTTTTTCTTCTCGGCAATGATAATGGGATTGTCGTTGGTGGAGTTAGCTTCGGTTTCCACCACGGACACGGCATAGTCCAGGGCTTCTTTCACCGGAGCCAGGATTTGGGGTGTGCATCGGATCGAATATACGTCCTGGACGTTGATATTGGTTTCAAATACAGGGGTGTCTTTTTTTTCCTGGCTTCTGATTAGCTGGTGGAGATCTTCCCGGCGGGTGATATTACCCGTCCCCTGGTAAAGCCGTTTAATAGCTGCTGAGATTTCGACCTGGCCGGGATGGGGTTTGACCCGGTGAAGATCCGGATCAAAAGCATCATCTATGCCCCCGAAAATTTCAACGGCAAAGGCGGCATTAACGCAGGCGATGTTTAACAGTTTTGAGGCCCCGAAAAGAGTAAATGCGGCAATGCCTGTCATGGCTGCGGTACCATTCATCAAGGCCAGACCTTCTTTAAAACTCAGGGTTAGGGGAGATAGACCTGTTTTTTTCCAATGCTTCTTCGGCTGGCACCAAGTCGCCCCTGTAATAGACTTTCCCTTTACCGATGATGGCCAGGGACATATGAGCCAAGTGGATCAGGTCTCCTGATGCCCCTACGCTGCCGCATTCAGGGATATAGGGTGCGATACCTGCATTAATCATATCCTTCATCAGGGTGAGCAGCCTGATTCTTACTCCTGAATGGCCTTTGACCAAAGTGTTGAGGCGGATGGCCATGATACCTGTGGTGATGTAGGGGAGAATGGGGCTGCCCAGGCCGGCTGAATGACTGGTGATCAAATTGGTCTGAAGGGTTTCAATTTCCTTTTCGCTGATAATTTTATTGCACATAGGGCCGAAGGATGTATTTACCCCGTAAATGATCTGTTTATTCTTAACAGCTGCTGATAGAAAATCTCGAGATGCCCTGCAGTGTTCAAGCGCCTTTGGGTCCAGTTCTACTTTGCTGTCGCCTATTCCTATGGTAACAATTTCTTTGTAATTTAAATCATTGCCGTTGAGTATTATACTGTTTTTGAGCTGTGCCATATACGCCTTGCCTTAATTATCTGAGATCGAAAAAGTTGATTCGCTTTCTATTTTTGCGAAGTTGATAGACTTTTTTATCAGCCTCTTCCCTGGATATGCATTTGATTTCAGGGACTACCCTTACCGTGGCCCTGAGCCGGTCTTTAATCCAGGAAATATTTTCCGGAGTCGCCACCTCTCCATTTAAGGCTGCATAAAGTATAACTCTATCTGTGCCGTCCGGATACTGTCTGGCTTCAACATATCCGCCGTGGAACTGGTTGTACCCTTCCAGGGCGGAAAGGATGGTATTGGGAAAAAGAGTGGTGCCCTTGTATTTGAGCATTTGGTTTTTCCGGCCAGTGACGGGGGCTATTCGTGGTGTTGTTCTGCCACAGGAGCAGGGGGCAGTCAATATATGGGAGATGTCACCGGTTTTGAATCTGATCAGGGGCATACCGGTTACCCCAAGGGGTGTGACCACTACTTCTCCCTGTTTACCATCAGGTAGATGTCTGCCATTGTCATCAAGGATTTCCATAATGATGAGTTCCGGTCTTACATGACCACCAGCCCGGGCCTTACATTCACAGAAGGTTGTCGCCATTTCTGAGGAGGCATAGGTGGAAAAAATCGGGGCATCCCACATGGTCTCCAGTTCTTGCGAGATGGGGAGCAGAGACAAAAATTTGTCCCGGGTGGGTTCACCTATGGCAATTAATTTTTGGATACTTGATGCAGCCGGGTCTTCCTCCTGTTCCAGCGCGTATTTCCCGATTTTATAAAGCAGGGACGGCACCCCCACGATTGCTGTGGCATGGGTGCGGCAAACCAGTCCCCATTGCTGCGCAGCCGAGCCGGCTCCTGCCCGGACCACGGTGGCAGACAGCCTTGTCCCACCTAGGAAATAGGCCATGCCTGCCATGAAGCAGCGGTCCAGAGCAGCGCAGACCAGAAGAATATCCGAGCTTGATATGCCAGCCATGCCCAAGGCAATCTCCTCATTATAAGCGAGTCTGGACAGGTCTGGAGCAGTCAAGGGAATTATAGTAGCCTGGGATTTGGATGTGCCAGATGTCAGACAAATATCTACAATTGTCTGGGGATCGGCACAGCAGAAACTTTCCGTATTTTCCAGATCTGTTTTATCTGTTAAGGGCAATTCAGTGAGATCCGTCAGCTTCCGGATGTCATTTAAGTCAATGCCGTTTTTTTTGAAAGATTCTCTGTAAAACAGGGATCGTTGAAGTGTGTAGGAAAGATGTGATAGAAAGAGTTCTGTCTGTATTCCCTTAATCTTATCCGCCGGGGCATATTGAACCCATGAATAAATATGAGCTGGACAGTCATTTAAAAGGGGCAGGTTAGACACCTGCCCCTCTGTGGGATATATCATTAGTTATACCTGCGCTAAAATTCTGAGATTATAGCATCCTTATACTTTTTTTTGCATATTTTTTCAGTTTGTTGCTTTTACCGGTTTGGATCACCTGGTTCAATGTTTCCTTGTATTTTGGATTACCCGAAGCGCCTAGCGCCTTGCACATCCATGAAAGGGCATCAATCATTATTTTGTTGCCAGAGTTTTGGTTATACAATTTCAGCAGTTCTTCGCTAATGACATCAGTGACGGCCTCTCCGGGAAAGGGATTGCGTGAGGTTATTTTTGCCGCATCCCGCATCATAAGGGGGTCTTTAGATCGGAACATGGCAATCATTTTATTTTCTTCTGAAGAGAGGCTGTTATCCTTGGCAAATCCGGCTTTTATGATTTTATTCCGTTTGGCATGGACGGAAATCTGATCAATGCTGTTCAAGCAGTGGCGTTTCAGCTTTTCGTTGGCCGTTGTCCGAGCCACTTCCCTTAGGGTATCAGAGTATGCCATATTGCCTGAAGATGCAAGAGCCTTGCAGTACCAAGCCATTTCATCCATGTGCTTGGGGTTCGTCTGATTATGGATATATCCAGTAAGCAGTTTGTTTTTGATGGTTTCGAAAAGAAGCGGATCAATCAGCCCTGAACGGGTAATATATTTTGCCGAATCTATTCTGGTTTTGATACGCTCAGATTTAAGCATTTCCATATATCGTTTGGCATCTTCAGCCTGGCCTGCGGACGTATAACCGACCGTTGCCAAAAGCATGCATATGGTAATACAAAAACAGCAAAAACGACGTACAAAAGAATCAGGATACATTTTTCCCTCCATTTTACCTTTTTTTATTCAAGAATCTGTATACTATCTTTGGTAGTGGGACAAGTCAAGAATTTTTTATAGGTATTAAAGTGGACTCAATGTCATGATTTTTTTTGAACAAAATTTTTTGAAAATTGGGCATCCTTCATTTACCCATAAAAGTAGTTTACACTTTTTGGGGGAAACCTTTATAAAACGAGGTTCTGTTTCAAAAAGTGTAAAGTAGATTTGAAGGATGCCATAAATTGTACCCTGTAATTTTTTTTAAAGGTCAAATATTAAGAAATAGATTAAAATATAGGCATCCTTCATAAGTACTTTACACTTTCTGGAGACACTCCTTATTTAATAGGGATTTTCCCAAAAAGAGTGTAAAGTACTTTTGAGGTGATATGAAGGATGTCAAAATATACTGAAAATCAATTTATTGCCTGATATAATATTAGGCTTTTTTCTTCTCAGGATACTCGGTCATTGTATACAATGCAAAAGTTGTTAGTTATCAGAGGCCAGAACCAGTAGCAGATTATGAAAATTCAATTTTTGTATTTCGAGAAAAAAGTTCTTTTACTTCTGCTCGTAAATTTGCTATGTGATGCACATGATAACCTGAGCAAGGCTGTTTGTTCATTAAAATGGGGATAAGCTTCAGGCATGTTTGTTGAGGAATTTACTACATAAAAAACAGCTGAGTGGATAAAAAATTAAAATATATGGAGATTGGGTATCCTATTCAAATTCCGGGGTAAAATTTTATGATATCAATGAATATTATTATAACCTACTGTTTTTATTAATGCTCAAAATTTGATTTTTGAGATTAAACGGCGTTTACCCCTAAATTTGAATAGGATACGAGATTGGTATAAAAAATCGAAGAATGTAAATCAATTATAGAAACTATTACTCGGTTATCAAGTTTTTATGGAAGGGCCGATTAAAAGCCCCCAGCAGTTGCCTGACAGGAACATTGAAAACCAAAGGAGATCAGACTTTTTCCCTGCCAGGCGTTAAAAAAATCAAGCTGTTTGAGGACCAGTGGCCGCAGGTCGCTGATTTTTAGCCTGGCAGGGAAAAAGTCCTCCGTCGTTCTCGTTTCTGACAGGCAACCGCTCAATGTCATTCAAAATTATTTATAGATCAGAATTAGTTATTTCAACCTGTTATACGTTTGGAATATGGACAATCCATACACCACCTAATAAAAACAATGGGTCGTGTATGGATTTGTGACTTAGCGC
>JAYEJJ010000063.1:0-5170 GCA_034660495.1 Thermodesulfobacteriota bacterium
GGTTCCTAAATATCAACAATTTGATTAAGTGCGTTGCGGATAATGGAGAAAAAGTTGGATTTTTATGACGAAAGGGTATTAATGTGTTATAAGGTGTGTTTTTATGTGACACATGCCATATGATTTTGATGATGACAACGACTATGACGAAGATGACCAGGCCTATGTGGATGCATCTCCTACCTTTGCGGATGTAAAAATTGACGGCACATGGACCACCGTGCTTTTGAATGCCCAGGGCAACGGCGGTGATACGGTGACCTGTCTTGACGTCACTGATCCGGACAACCCCACTTTTATGTGGGAATTTGCCGATTCTGATCTCTACAGGAGCCGCTCCTCTGCCGCCGTATTCCAGATCGGCAGAATTCAGTTCGGTGCAGCCACAAAGTGGGTCGCCTTTTTTGTATCCGGGGATATCAGCAACGAAGATCAATATTCATCCATATATCTGGTTGACATCGAAACCGGTAATCTCATCGAGCGCGTATATCTGGATGCAGATCCGTTTGGCGACAGCCATGGGAAAGGCGGCATTGCCAGCGGCCAGCCAGCCAGCCAGCCATTGTGGATTCTGATGGTAACGGATACATCGACCGGTTGTATGTGGGGTCGGACAAGGGATTCATGTACAAAGTCACCACTCCGGATGATCCGGATTCCTTTATTTATGATTTTACCAATTGTGTCATCAACATCGATTTATAACCGCTGACAATGACAATACGGTGCCTGAATCGTATCAATATCAACCCATATACGGTTCTCCATCGGTCACGGTGGATAATTATTATTCCGCCCAGGGAGAACTGGCCTACAATCTCTCCATCTTCTTTGGCACTGGCGACAGCCCCTATTATGATGAGGATATCGATACAGGTAATACCCGGTATAATTTTTATGCTTACAGGGACTCAAGCGGAAAAGGGGAATGCACCACAGATGATACCAGTCTTGCCTGGTATTTGGAACTGCCCGAAGTTCACCGGGTGTTCGCATCTGTGTTTTCTGCTGCCGGCAATGTTTATTTCGGCACATCCACGTCTGAAACCGAAGATCCCTGCGAGAGCACGCAAGACGATGACAATAACGGAAAAATATATGCTGTTGATGCCGAAGACGGGAGCGTCCTTTTCAACCCGACGGTTGGCAATGTCGAAGTCTCGCCACTGGTGGATGACCACCATTTATACGCCATACGCCAAAACACCGGATGGAAGCATAGAACCCTTTGGGGATGGGGGCTACAACACGGAAGTGATCATGGGGGCAGAGGTTGAAACAACGATAAAGTCATGGAAAGAACTGACAGATTAAAGGCTGAACAGTTTTATAACCTACATTCAAAACTGTATTTCCAACAATCCATACCCGTCTTTGGAGAACAGCACCCGGGTATGAGATTCAAAAAAATGCCTGAGTACCTGCCGGTCATGATCGGAAGCCGCCTCCTTTAACCACAAATTCAATCCGGAATAACTCATCAGGATATGGGTGAACCCTTTGCCGGTCAGGGTTGCGGCTACATCCTGCCCGGATGCGGCATCTTTGGCTGCTCTGTAAAGCAGCTGGTCCGGAAACGCGATATACCGGTCGGAATAATATCCCCGCCCTCCTATGAACAGCCCGAAGATTTTTGCATCCGGTGCCAAATTGGCATTGGCATACTGAAACGCGGCATATTCCGGGCGGAATGCCTGGATGTACTCATCCCGGGTCACTTTTCCCATCAAGTAATCCAAGGGCCGGTCTTTTTTGAACCGTTCGACCATGTATGCGGCATTCATCCCGAGCATGACCGTGATCAGTGCAAAAACCAGAAACGTCCTGACCGGCCCGGACCATCGGACAGGTGCAAAAATCTGTGTCTGAAAATTGTGGAGCCCGAGCATGGCCAGCACCACCAGTGGCGGCAAAATGGGTGAAAAATACCGGATCCGGATGGATGTCTGGGCACAGGCATAGAGCAGAAAAAACAGGGAGAAAAACAGCATGAGCAGAATTTCGGTTTTTTCCTGCCGGGACCTGGCCCTGAATCCCGGGATTAGACACAGGGGCAAAATCAGCAGAAACGGGCTGGTCCGGCCGTCAAAATACCGGAAATCATCATCTTTGCCCTGAAAAAACACCCGCACCGGAATCAAAGCGATCTGTGCCCGGGATTCCCCATACAGTTCTCGGCGCACCTGAATATGGGAGATGCGGAAGGAGGGGACTTTGTTGTTTTTTTCAATGGATTCAGGCGGTGGATTGAACACTTTATTGTACAGGGGATACACCGGGTTGCCGGTCCAAGCCAGGTTGCGGATTATCCAGGGGGAGAAAACAAGCAGGGAAACCAGAATAAACAACACCCCCCATGCGGCTGCCTTGAGACTGGTATGGCGGGCTTTGGCATAAAACCGTGCATATACAAACGGTACAAACATCCCAAGCAAAAATAAACCCACCAGCCCGTTGTATTTGGTTCCCAGGGCCAGACCGCAAAAGACCCCACTGGTGATAAGGGGTCTGGATTTGAATCCGGATTCAATCCAGTCAAACAGATACAGCAATGCGGCAAACAGAAAACAGATCAGCCCCAGATCCACATACACGGTGGAGGACAAACGGATAATCACCGGCAGGCTCAGGAAGAAAAGGGCACCCAGCCAGGCACAGGTGGTGCTGGTCCGCCGGGAAAGATACCGGAAAATCATGAACCCGGTTATCAGAGCAAAGGTAAAATGGATGAATTTGGGGATAATATCATTGTTGAAAGCCAGCGGGATCATGTAAAGCAGATCCAGGTTCATGGGATAATAGGAGAACGCAATATGAGATATCTCATATATTCCGCCGTGAAGCAGGAACAATTTGGGGATAAACAGATGATGGGTCAGCGCATCCCGATCGACCGGCGGGATCCCGGCCAAAAGCGCAACATACCCGATGATTCCGGCTATGAGAAGGGCAAATAAAAGATGGGGCCGAATTTTGTTCATCATGACCTTTATCAATCCAAAAAGTGATAATGCTTTGGCATTTGTTTCAGGCCGAACCATAAAATGAATCCGCCACTTTCGTCAACTGGTTTCAAATTTTGTCAAGATTACCGTTTTTTGTCTTTTTTAAAAGAGATGGTTTTTTTTAACACTACGCAAGCGGTGCAAATGAAATTGCTTTAAAGACAAATGGTTTGGAAGAAAAAAATATTGCTGTGCGGGGCTTTTTAATATATGGTATGTTTTTTGCTTTACTTTTAAATAATGTTAAATAACGCTTTAAAATGACAGAAGTACCAACAAACAGTAACAAAATTAAAGGAGACGGTTATGAAAAAAATGTTGAACAACAAAAAAGGGTTCACCTTGATCGAATTGATGATTGTTGTTGCCATCATCGGTATCCTGGCAGCCATTGCCATTCCAAATTTCCTCAGCTATCAGTGCAAGGCAAAACAAAGTGAGGCAAAAGCTGCTTTGGGCAGTATGAAAACGCAACAAGTAGCTTATTTTGCTGAATATGATGAATTTGCTGTCTCTACAGATGGTGTTGGTTTTTCCATTGACGCTGATGCAAGATATACCTATTCTATGGCAGCTGCTGCACCGGCTACTAACTTTACTGCCACGGCTACTGCAACTATCAACGGTAATGCCGATGCATGGCATCTCAATAGAACAGGAGCTTTGAATAACAATACGAACGCCTGTCAATAATAATTCAATTCAATAAAATTTTGGCATCTTTTATTTGGAGCTATATGAAAGATGCCAATTTTTTTTATGTATTATTTTGTTTTAATAGTTAGAAAGGTTTGTGGTTGATGGGAAAAACCGTTACTGCTTCACCACGAAATTTTTGTGTTTTTCTGCTGTTTGCTTTTTTTGTACTTATTATTTACAGCAACACGTTTAATGCATCCTGGCAGCTTGATGATTCTCATAATATTGTCAACAATCCATGGCTGCATATCAACAACCTGTATCCTGAATCCTTAAAAAATACCTTTTATGCATCCCACGACGGTGGACGGTATAACCAGGAAAAAATTTACCGACCTGTTCCAATGCTGTCTTTTGCTCTGAACTGGTACTATGGGAAATATGATGTAACAGGCTACCATGTTGTCAATACAGTGATCCATATTGTTTCGGCTTTTATTTTATTTCTGGCCGTTTCCAACATTTTTAAAGCGCCAAACATAAAAGAAAAATATAGAAACAGACAATATCCCATTGCTTTGCTGGCAGCAGCGATATGGATGATTCATCCTATACAGACACAGGCAGTGACCTATATTGTACAGAGAATGGCGTCCATGGCCGGTATGTTTTATATTGCTGCTTTGTACATGTATATCAAGGCCAGGCTCTCAAAAGTTGTTCTCAAAAGAACAGTTCTATTTGTTTTTTCGTTTCTTCTGTTTTTACTTGCTGTTGCAAGCAAACAGAATGCTGTCATGCTTCCTTTTCTCATCGTCATCATGGAGTTTGTTTTTTTTCAGGATCTAAAAAAAGAAAATGTAAGGAGACAAGCTCTTCTTTTATCAGGTGTGATCATTTTGATGGTGGTTGTTGCAGGCACCTGTTTTTTCCTTGACAATAATTTTTTCTTCTTTCTTGATGGGTATTCTAAACGTCCCTTTACCCTTGTTCAAAGGCTTTTGACAGAACCACGAATAATTGTTTTTTACCTGTATCAGATTTTTTATCCCATAGCATCTCATTTTTCAATCGGACATGACATTGTTGTCTCCGAATCATTATTTTCCCCTTGGACAACTCTCCCCTCAATACTCTTCATTCTTTCAATCCTTGGTGCAGGATTCTATAATATTACAAAAAGACCGGTTCTGTCTTTTGCTATTTTTTTCTTCTTTATCAATCATGTGATTGAGTCCACAATCATACCCTTGGAGCTTATATTTGAGCATCGCAATTATATTCCAACAATGTTTGTATTTGTGCCGGTTGCTATTGGTATCTGTTCTTTTTTTAACAATTATAAAAAAGATCAGAAAAAAAGGGCTGTATACTTTGTATTGACAGCAGGCATAATATTCGTGACAGCACTGGGCACTTATACACGCAATTTTGACTGGTTAACTGTCGAGAGCCTTTGGGAAAGTACTTTAAATAATGCGCCTGGAAATTCCAGGCCGTACCAGAATCTGGCGCTTCATTAT
>JAYEJJ010000064.1:0-5154 GCA_034660495.1 Thermodesulfobacteriota bacterium
TGACAAATATGAAAGTGTCCATTTTAGCGAACAGCATATTCGGTCTTAATCCCCTCTAATCGGGGCAGTGTTTCTGACCCATCGGACTGCCGGAATACAACTTCATTGAAGATATTCGTCTTAATCCCCTCTAATCGGGGCAGTGTTTCTGACTCTAGGTGTTTTTTATACAGAACTGGCGCGGCTTTGTCAAGCCAAAAAGACAGACCCCCCTCTTTTTTGGGGGGGCGTGCAAAAATCAGGACTTTTTGATGTGACCATTTGGCTTTAACACGCTGAAATAACACGGTAATTGAAAAAGACAGATGTCTGGTTTGTGGATTTAGGAATAATTAGCTGATATTATTGACAAAAAGCTGTTTTTTTACCTTTTTCCCAAACAACCCCTCCAAGGTCTGTCTTTTTTGAGATCACAAATTGTCAAAGAACAATTAACATCTATGATTTAAGTGGGTTAAAAAACATCAAATGGTATTAGGCTGCTGATCTGCCATGGACAGTTACATTACCAGCGGCTGGTAAATTGTGCCGGTTTCTTTCAGGTGGTCACAAAATTTCCTCACCTGGTCCCGCATCACATTTCTGTACATTGAGCTGCCTGTCATTGTCTCTTCATAGGACGACAGGAATGTTTTATAAAGATAGGGCTTCATTGTAACCGGTCTTTTCTGTTTCATCTCCTGTTCATCTGTAAAGGATATATCTGCGGTATTTTTATAATCAAAATCTCCGGGCTTTATCATTTTTCTGTTTAAAAGGCTTAACACCAGCCGGTCTCCTATGATGCATCTGTATTCTTCAACCAGGTCACATGCCAAAGATGGTCTGCCATAGCTGATTTCATGCAGCGATCCCATGTAAGGATCAAGACCGCTTATCTTTATTGCAGACAAAACTTCATTTGTCAACAAGGTATACACAAAGGATAGCAGGGCATTAACCGGATCACGGGGGGGCCGTCGATTTCTTCCTTTAAAGCTGAAATCCGGATTTCTTATCAGTCTGTTAAAAACGTTAAAATAGATTCTTGTTCCAGCCCCTTCTATCCCCCTTACCGCATCTTTTGAGATATTCTGATCAAGGGTTCTGGTCAGCGCTTTAATGCCTGCTGCCGCATTCCTCAAGATATCATCTTTATAGTCCTTACCCCGTCTGAGCAGAAACGAGACCATGTTGACAAGTTTGCCTTTAACCAATATTTTCATTGTTTTTACAGAGAAGTTCTCCTGGTTTAATTTCAGGTATTGTGCCCGTCTCAGGGCAACATGCTTATGTTCATCTATCATCAGCCGTGCCCTGAACCGCCCAGTAGGGGTTATAAATACGGTTTCCACCCTGTTTTTAATCAAGAAATCCATAACAGACCCGCTTAAAGAGATATAACCTGCCAGTATAAGTTTTTCCAGGCCGGCTGCCGGGACTGTATTCAATATCGTCCCCTTTTTGATAATGGTCAGGGCATTTCCGGCTTTTTTGATATATGAACCCGGTTCAACAACGTATAATGTCTCCATGAAAACTCCTGTTGATTATTTCATAAATCTTTGTACCTGCAGTATGCCGCACTCCATATTTTCCAGGGCGGCGCTGGGGGGCTCAAGGTTCGTGGCTGGAGGGGGTTCCCGGCCGGCAACACTGTTACCGCTTTCGCCTGTAATTGCCCTGTGGATAATTTTTGCAGCGGAACCTAAGGAAACCTTAGCATCCTCCGTTTGCTCGTATTAAAATCTGCTGTTCTCTGTCTTCTAAATAAGACTACGGATTTGGATGCGAAATTTTCAATTTTTTTTATCCGCGTTATAATGTAGACAAAAACCATTTGAAAATCTCCCTCATGGACATTAGAAAAAAGTTTCATTCAGCAAAGCAATTGCTGCATCCCGCTCTGCTGCTGTTCCTGCAGTCGTGCGGAGGATAAACCGTGTTGTCCCCTTGTTGTTTGAAAAACACCCTTCAATGGTATCAACCTGATTTTTTTTGATCTGGGGTAAACGTATTCTGCTGATTTAAATCCGGGTTATAGTAAAATGTGTAAATACTGTTGACAAAGGAAATGCCCTTTACTTTTTCCAGCCAGGCAGAAAGGCCCTTGTGCTTGCCGGCATTTTCAATCCAGAATCCCAGATCCAGGGAAACCGGCTGGGGCGGCAGCTCAATCACTTCAGCAAAACGTTCAAACATGTAGCAGACAGGGATATCAAGGGCCTGGCCAATCATACCGGCAAAAGAGATCTGGGCCTTATACCCGCCTGTGGCATTTATCAGAATCTGCTCAGATCCATAGGCTCTGACGATTTCTCCGATGATCCGCAAAGAATACTTCCCTGGTTATCAGTTGTCTGATATGCTGTCTTCATTTTGGTTGATTTTACAATACCCTTCTTCCATGGTTCCCTGATCGTGGCTGTCCCTGATTATGCCGGGAACAAATTGTTTTTTTCAATCATGGCGATCATCTCTGAAAGCTTTTGATAAAACCCTTTCCCTTTTGTTTCTATATCGGAAAATGCCTCTGGATTTGCTGTCCAGGCATGGTCAAATCCATTTCTGTACTTTATAAGCTCCCTGGAAACTTCCCTTAACGGATCGATAATGCCTGCATCCTTAAATCTACTATACAAGGGAAGCAATGTATCAACTATCTCCTGTTTGTTCCCAAAATCCCATTTGGCTTCATCATTGAAAAGCATATTGACAAAGACTTCAGCTTTTTGCCTTTGTTTTCTCCCCACTGAATTGTAAATATTTGCTCTTTTTTTCATCTCTATCAAACCCAGGGATGCTATACACTCCCTCATAACAGTGTACGCCTGCATAAAAAGTTTATGATCCAGCAGAAGCCTGATAACTTCAAGCTGAATGGAGAAATAATCAAAATCGTACCTGCCGCTGGCAGGTTCATCTGAGATAAGGGAAACAAATTTATCCTTAACAAGCCCCAGAAGAATTTTCCCGGTGGATGAAGCGGCCTTTTCTTTCTTGTCTATCAGGTCAAGGGCATGGCTGGCTTTCTGACGAATGGTATGGATATCAACATTCTTAAGTGATTCAGTAAGCCTGTCAAATGCATCGACAATGGCTGGATCTTCAAATTCTCCAAGTATGCCCCTGTTGTCCTTCATGGCAACCCGGCTGAGTTTTCCGGTATCTGCATCCTCAACCAGACGTAATACCGCATCACTCCATTCATTGATAATATAAAAATCCTTCATATCAACAATAGGGGACAAGTCTTTGTCTGCCTCATAAACACCATAATAAACAGATTTTATAGTGATATCCCTGGCTTTTTGCAGAAAATTCAAAGCCGTTGAAAAGACAATGGGGATAATTCTGTACCCGTGTGTAAGATCAACAGTGAGTTCATCACCGTGATCAATATGGCTTAAAATATTTTCAAACCAGCTCCACTGGCTCTCCGGCAAAAAATCTTCTGTAATTTCTATACCATTTACTTCATGAATCCCAACACCTTTAAGTTCCATTTTTAAACCTTCAAAATGTTTTTCTTTGGATGTTTTCGTCATGACAATAAAGATTTTATCAAAATAATTGTCTTCAGCCAGTTGAAGTTCGGCTGTCTGCACAAAACGGGCCTGGTCTGCTCTGTTACCGTCAATGTGGTAGTTTGCAGGTTGATATTTCCCTGCTCCAAGAAAACTGATATAAATATTTCTCATTTATGACCTCTTTTAAAAAAAATTGATTGCCAATCTCCCTCAAGGTGAAGGAGATCTTTATCTTGAACCTGCCCACAACAGAGAGGAAAACTTAAACAGCGTCTGGCATGGACCCGTTGTCCTGTTTTTTTCTCCATTAAGAAAACTGGAAAATTCTGTGTTTAACACTCATTTCTATTCTACGGTTTTGAGAAGAGAAATTTTAAAAAAAACACCAAAGGAGGAATTTTTATATTCAAAAACTCTTGCAAAAACCAAATTATGATACTGCAAATTTACTGGTTTGGGGGTTGTCTCCAATTCCTGAAAATTCTACGGTCTTTACGCAGGATTTGCAAAGAGAATAGTATCTCACAGTATCTTCAGAGTGATCAATAAGATCCTCAAGCTGGGATTTCATTTTCAAGAACCGGTGCTCTGTCATATTGGCGCATTCAAAAACGGATTTCTGAACCCTTACCCCATATCCCTTGAGGACCTTGACCGCTCTGTAACGGACCTTGTCATCAACAATATCAAAACATACCAAAAAAAACATATATGATTGTCCCTGAGTCAGTGTCAGCAGCCGTATTTTCTGAATATCCTGTGCTGGAAAACATGCTCGGTTTTTAAGCTGCCGTCAGGTTGTCTGAATTCAGCAGACTGACGGGCAGTGGTAGAATATACAGGGATCAGACCATGCGTAAAGGCAAAATCCACCATGAGATACGTGGCACCAAAATCCCCCTGGATTAGGATAAAATCTTTTTTGCCGGCATGGGAGAGCACCCATTTTTTGACAGGCTCAAGATAACCGGCGATGTGTTCATCATCTGCCGGTATCTGTTTCCAGATTTCCTTGAGCTTCCGGGGCATTTCCACCACAAACTCTATTCCAAGGCCGGCTTCAGCATCCGTAACCTGTTCCTCAGTGATCTGTAATTCCGGGGACACCATACTTAATTCCGGGGACACCATACTTAATTATTGACAAATATCACTATTTTTGGTTTATTTTGTTTATGGCACGAATAGCAAGAGCAGTAGCTCCGGGTTTACCCCATCATATCATACAGCGCGGCAACAGATGTCAGCAGACATTTTTTTAATAAATAGGGTCAGAGTAAAATTAAACATTGGATCTTTCTACAAATTAATGGCAGGTTCAATTTCAGAACTCCTGACATCAGCTAATTTTGAATGCATAATCATTTTCTATATATACTTGAGTTTTCGAAAAATACTTCTTGACTTTTATTATGATTTGTGTGTCGCCTTATTTTTCAGGGAATTTTTGTTTTTTTATCTTTTACAATGTTGGCATAAGGCTGTCTTTATAACAATTTATAACACCAATTTAAAAAAACAATCTCATATAACCCTTTGAAAACACTACGACTCATAATTCTTTAAAAAAGTCAAATTAAAAATTTCGAAAAGTCAAGTATATAGTATTTTTTTTTAAAAACAAAGACAATAAGCACAATATATG
>JAYEJJ010000065.1:0-22230 GCA_034660495.1 Thermodesulfobacteriota bacterium
ATATAAATAAATTCAAGTGGTTATAAAAGTTATGTTTGATGCCCAAAATCTATTGTTAATATTCGGCTTAAAATTGATTTTTTAACCTATTGAAATAACAATAAAAAACCAAGTCGAATATTTACATGAATTATTACTCCGTTTACGTTTACGAGCACGAGCACGAGCACGAGCACGAGAACGAGCACGTACAGGACGGGTCTTGGACCCGTATCCGGACTTTCAGTCCTTAATTTCAACCCTCCGTCTTTAGACGGTGGTTGTTGAGATGAAATAACCGATTAAAAGCCCCCAACAGTTGTCTGTCAGGAATATTGAGAACCAAAGGAGATCAGACTTTTTGCCTTGCCAGGCGTTAAAAAAATCAAGCTGTTTGAGGACCAGTGGCCGCAGGTCGCTGATTTTTAGCCTGGCAAGGCAAAAAGTCCTACGACGTTCTCGTTCATGACAGACAACAGGTGGGGGCGGTGCTATTAATAAAAATTTGATGATCAAGTAAAAGGAATTGAAACATATGGATACAACGAGATTGATTATTGTGGCAGTTGGAGGCCAGGGGAATCTGCTGGCATCAAAGGTACTTGGCGAGGCAGCACTGCTTTCAAAGGTTCCTGTGCGGATGAGTGAGATCCACGGCATGGCCCAGCGGGGAGGGGTTGTTGAATCTTCTGTGGTGTTTGGAGATGCACAGAGCACCATTATTTCAGATGGGGAGGCTGATGTGCTGCTGGGCTTTGAGCCTTCAGAAACCCTGAGGGCGGTGAACCGCTGCAGTGGGGAAACAAAGGTGATCACCAACCTTGCACCGCTGCCCCCTTTTACCGTTGCCATTGGTAAGGGGGTATATCCGGATATTGAAGAGATAAAACGGCTGATTCAGGAGAGAACAAAACGTCTGACAGCTTTTGATGCATTAAAACTGGCCAGGGAGGCCGGCAGCCCCATGACAATGAATATTGTCCTGCTGGGTGCCCTGGTTCAGTCCGATACCCTTTCCCTGCCCAGGCAAAATGTGGAACAGGCCATAAAAAAAAGAACCAAACCCCATTTTATTGACATGAATCTCAAGGCCTTTGATCTGGGATTCCACGCAGCTGCAGTGGCATCTGCATCTGCATAGGGAGAACTCTCATGGCCTGGAACAGTGAATTTGAGTGTATGCCCCTTGAACAGCTGAGGGCATTTCAATTGGAAAAGCTTAAGAAGACTGTTGCATGGGTTATGGAAAGGGTGCCTTTTTACAGGCAGAGATTTCTTGATGCCGGGCTTGATGCCTCATGCATTGGGGAGTTAAAGGATCTTGCCCGGTTTCCCTTTACTGTCAAAAATGATTTAAGGGACAATTATCCGTTTCACCTCTATGCCGTTCCCATGGAAGAAGTGGTAAGAATCCATGCGTCCTCGGGAACAACAGGCAAACCGGTTACCTCTCCCTATACCGAAGAGGATGTGGTCCAGTGGACAGAATGTGTCACCCGGAGCCTGAAAGCTTACGGGGTATGCAGACAGGATGTGGTTCACAACGCCTATGCACATGGTTTGTTTACAGGCGGTTTCGGCCTGCACCAGGCAATTTCAAGGATAGGCTGCACAAGTATTCCCGCAGGAACGGGTGCCACAGAACGTCAGGTAAATCTGATCAGGGATTTTAAAGCCACGGTTCTTTGCTGCACGCCTTCCTATGCCCTGACAATTGCTGAAAAAGCCTGGGAAATGGGGGTTGATATAAAAAATTTGCCCTTGAGAATCGGTATTTTCGGTGCCGAGCCCTGGAGCATTGAGATGCGAAGTGCCATTGAACGCCGCATGGGTATTAAGGCAATGGATATTTACGGGCTGACAGAGCTGTGCGGTCCCGGCATTTCCTATGAGTGCCGGTTTCAGAACGGCGCCCATATCAACGAAGATCATTTTATTGCAGAAATCGTTGACCCTGCCACTTTGGAGCCCCTGCCCCCGGGTGAAAAGGGCGAACTCGTCCTGACCTCGATCCAGCGCAGGGCAATGCCCCTTATCCGGTACCGCACAAAGGATATTACCCGCCTTGTAAGGGATAAATGCGCCTGCAGCAGAACCTTTGCCAGAATGGATCGGATTTCCGGAAGAACCGATGATATGCTGATCATCAGCGGGGTGAATGTGTTTCCCTCCCAGATTGAAGCGCTGCTGCTTGATATGCCTGAACTGGAACCTCAGTACCGGCTGGTGATCCGCAAGCGGGGATACCTGGACAAATTGTCGGTTCAGGTTGAAGCCGTGCCCGGGATTTATGAAAAAGGCAGGGAGAAAAGATATGAAATAGAAGCAAAGGTGATGTCTCATATAAGGGGGATTATGGGCATCCGGGTAAGTGTTGACGTGGTTGCCCCTAAATCCATTGAACGGAGTGAAGGAAAAGCCCTGCGTGTCGTGGATAAGCGGCCTGTCCTGTTTTAAATGCCTTTGTCAATGATATTTCTGTTGGATTTAAGACGTTCCTGAATCCCCCTGCCGATCAGGGAGGTGCGGTTGAAATCGGACCAGAATTGTTTGTCGTTTTCCTGCCAGTTCCTGCCGAATCTTTTGTCAAAGTAGCTGCCAAGCCGGTTAAAGAGGATTTTCCATGTGGGTCTGCCAAGGGCGTGGGCGCTGAGAATTTCATCTAAAAGCGTATCAAGGTCTGTCAGCGACTCCTTTGGCAGATAGGAAATAGCCCCCCTGCGTATGGATTCCATAAGGGATTCAGGGTTCATGGCATGGGCGGTGAGCATGACACAGGGGATCCCCCGCTGAACAGCTTCCTCAAGAAGTTTCATGCCGTTTACCCCCATGATATCCAGAATGGCCAGGTCATATTTTATGGACTGTATTTTTTCCGAAGCTGTTTCATAATTCTTTGCAAAATCAAGCCTTGCCTCGCTGAGTATGTCTTCAATGGATTCAAGAATATCTGCTTCATCATCAACAGCAAGAATATGTTTGCCTGCAAGGATGGATTGAGATTCAGTCATGGTATTTCCCTTTAAGATTTTATTGTGGTTTGACATAAAGGTTTTTTGTCATGGCGCTGTCCTGGCAGGCAGTGTTACCCTGAACAGGGCGCCTGAATGTTTACTGGCCAGTATTTCAATATCCCCTTTCAGCTGTTTTGCAAGTATATACGATCCGGCAAGGCCCAGGCCGTGGCCCGGCCGGTTGGCAATGGGATCTGTTTTGATCTGTTTGTATCTTTCAAACACGGATTTGTGGTTTTCCGGTGCAATGCCCGGACCGTCATCACCAATTTCAAATATTAAAAAATCGTTTTTAATATCAAGGCTGATGTCAACTCTGTTTTTTCTGTAGGTAAAGGCATTTTTGATCAGATTGCCTGTTATCTGCCTGAGTTTTACAGGGTCCTGGTAAATGCTCTGATTCCAGGCTGTTTCAGATATGATTAAAAAAATACTGTTTTTTTCCAGAAGACTCAGTATGCTTTCAACCCGGGTCAGAGGATAAATTTCATTGAACAATTCATTGGAAACCGCCTCTATGGAATCAATCAGTGATGAAAACACCGCGTTCCCCGGAATAAAATCGGTAAAGGAAAACACAGCTTCTTCGCTTCTTCCAATTTCAAGAAGGGTATGGACCATTTCCCGTGCTCTGATTGTATTTTTAAGGGATCTATTCAGGGTTCTGGACTGCCTGGGGGACAGTCTGCCGAATTTTTCCTGTTTTTTGAGCAGGGTTCTAACCCCTGTCTCAATGATGGACAAAGGGGTTTTTAATTCGTGAATGAGAAATTCAATGTCCAGATCTCTGAAAAAATGATCCGGGACCTCAGCCTTTTCCTTTTTTTTGTCTCTGGAGAGAAAATTCATTTGATTTCCTCCTCCTCACCCTGTAGCCGTATTACGGCCTGGGGAAAGGAAACACACACCTCTGTTCCACCGGTTGTGGTGCAGTCCTTGAGCGTGCTGCATTTTTCGCATTTGATGATATTACCCGGACAGCTGAAATCATTTTCAACAATATAGGGACACCGTGTGGAGTTTATAGTGATTTTAAAATTAAATTGTTCTGAAAATATTTTCATCCTTAAAAGATCAAAGCCCTTTCCACCGGCACCAAAGGCATAGGGTCTGCCCGAGGCATAGGAGGAGGTTTCATAGGCTGTAAAATAATTTTCAAAAATAAATTTGAGATTTTCCTTTGTGATACCAGTGCCGGTATCTCGTACAATCAGTAAAATCCTGTCTTTTTCCTTTCTGATGATGACATGGATCTCTCCCCTGTCCGGGGTATTTTCAACGCTGTTTCGGATGAGTCCTTCAAAAATTTTCATGAGCACTTCCCGGGGAATCCTTATTGCAGGTACGGGGTCAATTTTTTTTACAATTCTGCATTCTCTGTCGGCAAATCTGAACCCGATTGTTTTTAATGCGTCCTGAATAAATTTGTCGAGCTGAATGTTTTCAAAGACCACCTGACGGGGACCGAACAATTCCTTTATTTCTGTTTTAATGCGCTTTAAAACTTCCCTGCCGCCCATTTCCTTTGTTATAAGCACCTCAAGCTGATCCTTGCACGCATCAAACAATTTTGTCAGGACATGGTAAATGGTATAGTCTTTTTTTCTTAAAAGATCCTCTATCTCGTACTGCATCTCGAGCAGACGCTGGATATTTCGTTCTGCCCGCTGCAGCACCCTTGCCATATTGTCTGTATCCCCTTTTTCAAGTTTTGTTTCAATGATTTCAAGGGATGCGGCCAGCACAGAAACCGGGGTTTTCAATTCATGGGAAAGATGGTGAATAACCCGGTCCTTGGCACGGTTAAGGCTTTTTACCTCATTGTAGGATTTTGTAAGGGCCTGGTTTATCCTGGCGTTTTCCACAGGATGGGCAACGGTATCAGCAATAGCCGATAAAAGTTCCACGTCCTGATGATTAAACGGGGCATCCTGTTTGTTAAAGGCCGACAGGACACCGATGATTCGGTTGTGTACCCGCATGGGCACATCCAGCATGTTGGAGATCTGACAGCCTGATTTTGACTCAAAATGCGCTAAAGCCTGCCTGTTAAGTGATTTTTCTGTTGTGATCCGAGGCTCACCTGTTTTTATCACAGCCCCTGCAGGACCCTGGTCTGCAGGAAACCGGATCTGTTTGATTTTTTTTTCTATTTTTGGGTCATAAAATGCAGCTGCGCTGAAATAAAATTCCTCTTCCCCTTCATCCAGCAATAGAACGGCAGATCCTTTAATATTGATAAATTTAAGGATTTCCCGGGTCGTAAAATTCAAAAGCGCATCTGTATCAGGATAGAGGTGGAGGGACTGGGCCAGATTGAAGAGCGCCTTGTAGTTTTTTACTGGAATTTCATTGCCAAATCGGGGTGTTTCCATGTCAGAGATCCATTCCCAATGGGGGTGTCCTGTTAAAAAGAGGATTGAAAAAAAGTCAGTTTAATCACGGCTGAGCCCCTCTCATGGGATAAGCCCGATTATTTTCGGGAAAAAAAGAGCGATACCCGGGACATATGTGATCAATAGCAGTACAGCAATTTGAATGGCAATAAAGGGGACCACAGCCCGGGATACATAGATGATATCCCGTTCCGCAATGGCCCCTGTGATATACAGACTTACCCCCATGGGAGGGGTGCAGTACCCAATGGCAAGGTTGATGGTCATGATCAGACCAAAGTGGAGCGGGTCGATGTTATAGGCGCTGAGCATGGGCAGAAAAACCGGTCCCAGTATCATGGTGGCGGATATGATATCCATGAACATGCCCACAACTAGCAGCAGGATATTCATGGCCAGCAGAAAAATCACCGGAGAATCAATGGCCATAAGAACGGCGCTGGTAATGCGTCCGGGCAGGTTTTCCATGGTCAGGTATCTTCCAAAGCAAGTGGCCCCGGCCACAATGATGAGAAGGGTGGCAGAGGTAACAGCCGAGGACACCGTTATCTCTTTAACATCAGAGAATTTAATGGATCTGTGAATAACCAATTCCACAAAAAAAGCATACACACAGGCCACAACAGCTGCTTCATTGGCTGTAAACGCCCCGGAAAAAATACCCCCGAATATGATGACAGGCAGCATCAGGGACCAGAACCCCTCCTTAAGCACCTCCATGGTTTCCCTGAGACTGGGAGGGAGCTGCCTGACAACGGTTTCGTTTTTTCTGAAATAAAAAAAAGTATAGATGCATACACCGAACATAATAAGGGCACCGGGTATGAACCCGGTTGCAAAAAGTCCCTTAAGGGATACATTGCTGATCATGCTGTACAGGATCATGCCGATGCTCGGGGGAATGATGACCCCCAGGTTGGGGGAGGTGGTCATCACCCCCAGGGTATATTTTTCCGGATACCCGTTTTCAATCAGCGCCGGGATCATGAAACCGCCCAGGGCCACCACCGTTGCCACAGTAGATCCTGAAATGGCGCCGAAAAGGCCGCAGGCCAGTACGCCTGCCATGCCAAGTCCCCCGGGAAGCCAGCTGACCAGGGAATTGGCCAGTTTGATGAGTTTTTCCACAATGGATCCGGCGGTCATGATATTTCCGCAGAGAATAAAAAACAGCACCACCACCAGGGCAAAATTATCAAGACTTTTAAAAAGGGACTGTACCAGCATGAGGACAGGGATGTCTGTAAAAAGAAGAAACCCTGACACGGCAGTGAAGAACAGACAGAGAAAAACCGGGATGTTTGTGGCCATACTGCCCAGAAGAATGAGCAGGATGATAATATCATTTGACTCCATTTAAAAAACTCCCAGCTATAGATGTTCGCAAGTGAACTGATACCAATTTTACCATTATTATATAAGTGGAAGGACTCAATCCATATGCGAAGATCTATAGTTTAGGTTGGGGCTTAAAGAATTGCTCCGTAAAATCAGTCCACATAATGTGCACGGTTCGAAATATCATCATGGTGCCGGACAACGGCAGGATAGCGTAGAGATATGACCATGGGATCTTGAGAATAATGGTTGTCTGTCCCGTCATCATCTGGATTTCCATCATTTTCCAGCCATAATAAATCATCATGCACGAAAAGAGGATGACCACAATATTGCCAAAAAAGGCAAAGGGGGTTTTCAGTCCTGGAAAAATCTGAACCAGCGCATCTATTTTGATCATGGATCTGTTTCTTATGGCCAGGCTGCATCCAATAAAGGTGGTAAACGTGATGACTTCCCTGACAAGCTCTTCAGACCAGGCAAGGGAATAGTTAAATCCGTATCTGAGGACCACATTGGCAAACAGGGACAGCAGGGCTGCCATGACAGTTAAAAAGAGCGACCATTCTTCAAAACACAAAAGATATTTATCCGTTCTGCGCATGAGTTTTCCAAGCATAAATACTCCCTGATTTTTCTGGGTTGGACAGCCAGGCCCCCGGTTCTGTAAAAATCGGGTTTGCAGACGGCAGCCTGAAACGCTGCCGTTTGCCTGTCTATTCCGTGTCTGAATGAAAAAGTGCCCAGGTGCAAGGCGCAAAAAAATTTGAAACCGTAATGTACTCAGGTACATAAGGCCCGATTATATAATTCGGCAAATTTTTGCAGTAACACAGCAGATGGGTGCGTTTTCGTTCAAACACTATTTATATCCCATGTATTCCTGTACCTCTTTGAGGAAATTATCGGGCTTATAATCATCCCCAGGGTAGTTTTTGTTGATTTCTGCCGCATATTCTTCATGAACCTTGTCACCCTTTTTTTTCAGCAGGTCTATTTCCGCATCTGAAAGGGTGAAGAATTTAATCCCTTTGGCTTTAGCATCAGCAATCTGATTCTGCTCCTGCTGCCGGGTTTCTTTTCTGATGGTTTCACAGACATCGTGGACAACATTTATAAATGTGGCTTTAAGATCATCCGGCAGTCTGTTCAGCCAGGCTTTGTTGAAAATCCAGATAAAAAGTCCCTGGGCATAATTGATACGGGTAAAGTATTTTGCCACCTCAAATTTTTTAGTGATATTGCAGACAATGGGGGTATGGTCAAGTCCGGTAATAACCCCCTGTTTAAGGGCTACGGGAACATCCGGCCAGGGCATGACCACAGGATTGAACCCCCATTTCTTGTAAAGTATCTGATTGACTGCTGCCTCAGCCGTCCGGAATTTAACTTTTCTGGCATCTTCTATGGTTTTTATGGGAGTGGTGGATGCCCAGCCGTAATTGCCGTATCCTGTAATATCCAGACCGACTATGCCGACGTGGTCCATGGCATTCATATAATGATCAAACAATTTTTTGCTGTTTACGAATTTATCAAGCTTGTCAAAGGTGTTGATGAGAAAGGGCAGGTTAATAAGGCCAAATCTTGGCCCAAGATTTGTTGCCGCAACAGAACTTACCCCCATGCCCTGTACAGCGCCCATTTGAAGCTGATTCAGCACCTCCACTTCTCCTCCGAGCATTGAAAAGGGTTTAAAATCCAGATAGATCTGGCCGTCTGTTCTTTTCCACAATTCATCCCGCATGGCAAAACCGGCATAGGTCCCCTTCATAACCGGATGGGATACATTGGAAACAATACATCTGTATTTAGCGCCTGAAGGATCAAAAGCCGGTTTCCAGCTGTCCAGAGAGGGGGTTTTGGCAAAAGCAGATCCGGTGAAAAAAATGGTACAGACCAGGCCGGTGATTAGAATTAAAGTACATCTCTTCAATTTCATGTTTAACCTCCTTAAGGTAATAGTTGATCATCAGGATTTTTGAATGGCGCCGCCCTCAACGGTTGTTCTTAAACGGTTATTCCCTGGAAAAACCTGATCATCGAGTAATAGAACATTTATTTGAAAGAACCATGCAGGTCTTTTAATCCTTTCATGCTTTGTTGTGCCCGTCAAGGCATATTTAAAAAGGGGGATCAGGCCTGAGCCCTCACAGGTACAAGGTTTATTGGTTCTTGTGATGCTGTGCTTCATGGTAGTTTTATATGAAAGCCATCAGTACTCAGCTAAAAGCTCAAGGCTAACAGCGAAAAGGCTAAAAGCTAAAAGCTAAAAGCTAAAGGCTAAAGGCTAAAGGCTAATAACAGCTAAAAGCTTCGTTGTGTCCGTCAGCACATGTGGGTTATATAAAGCTGAATTTGATCTGCGATTTAGCCAGGATATAAACCATAGATAGTATTATACATAATTAATGTGAAAGGGTTTTGCAAGAATTATTTTGAGATAATCTGGTTATTTCATGTTGATCAATTGGCCGGGTGATGATAATACAAAAAAACAGGCGTTATTAAATCAGGAACAGGAGAAAAAAAAATGAGCTCCATTGTAAAATATCTGCTGGCTTTACAGGTTTTTTTGATCATAGTTGTCCCAGCTGGCTTTGCTGAAACATTTTACGTAGGCAGTGTAATGAAGGTGACCCTCCGCACAGGACCGGGGGTGGAACATAAAATCATTGACATGCTTAAATCCGGGAAACCTCTTGAAATGATTGAGGAAAATTCCGACTGGTCCAGGGTTCGAACAGACAAAGGCAAGGAAGGCTGGGTGTTGACCCGGTTTATTACAAAGGATACCCCCTTGGTCTATATCGTCAATGAGCTTAAGCAGAAAAACAGTGAATATGCTGAAATGGTTGAAGATCTGAAAAATAAAAATGCAGAGTTTAACCAGATTAAAGAAACGCTGACCCGTGTGGAAAAATCCTACAACAGGCTCAAAAAGGAGTCTGCAGAATTTCTGAATCTTGAGGAAAAGTACAAAAAAGCAACTTCCCGGTATAAGGAGCAGCAGGACCGTATTGCCGAACTGGAAAAAAGCCTTGGTAATGAAGAGGTTAAATGGTTTTTGAGCGGTTCAGGCGTTCTGGTTGTGGGTATATTTCTTGGGCTGAGTGCCAGGAAAAAGGAGAAAAGTTCTCTTTTATGACACCCATGACGGGGAACATCACAATAGAGAATAGGTGAAAGGCACGCATCTGCTTAAACAAAAAGGTATAACACAATAATGATTAATGAAACAGATTTTCTTATTATCGGCAGCGGGGTTTCAGGGCTTAATTTTGCTTTAAAGGTAGCAGATTACGGCAGTGTCACCATAATTACCAAAAAAGATGTTCAAAAGAGCAATACAGCCCTTGCCCAGGGAGGGGTTGCTTCAGTGTTCGGCAAAACCGATTCCTTTGAGCTTCATGTGGCAGACACCCTGGCTTCGGGATGCGGTCTGTGTAAACAGGATGTGGTTGAGATGGTGGTTGAAAGCGGGCCTGACCGTATAAAGGAGCTTATCGACCTGGGTGCCAGATTTAACATGGAATATGATGCAGACGGAAAAAAATCAGGCAGCCTGGCCATGGGACAGGAAGGCGGACATTCCAGAAAAAGAATCGTGCATGCCCAGGACCTTACAGGCAGGGAAATTGAAACTGTTCTTGCGAAAAAAGCAGAACAGCATAAAAATATCAAAATACTGGAAAACTACACGGCAGTGAACCTGATCACCTGTTTAAAAGCTGTTAAAAGTGGACTGGTTGTAAGGAATCATGAAATCTGCAATGTCGGTGCCTATGTTCTGAACAATGATACCGGGCATGTTGAGACCTTTACAGCGGGCATTACCCTGCTTGCCACCGGCGGAGCAGGCAAGGTGTACCGGTATACCAGCAACCCGGACATTGCCACAGGAGACGGCCTTGCCATGGCCTGCAGGGCCGGTGCAAGTGTGGCAAACCTGGAATTTGTTCAATTCCATCCCACCTGCCTTTACCATCCCGAAGCAAAGAATTTCCTTATTTCAGAAGCGGTAAGGGGAGAAGGGGCCGTTCTTAGGGATGCCTTTGGCCGTGAATTCATGGCCAAATACTCAAAGGACAGAGAGCTTGCCTGCAGGGATGTGGTGGCAAGGGCCATTGATACTGAATTGAAGGTCAGCGGTAAAAAATCAGTTTTCCTTGATATTTCCCATAAAGACGAGGATTTTATTCAAAACCGTTTTCCCAATATTTACAAAAAATGTCTGGGTTACGGCATAGATATTACAAAAGAGCCGATTCCCGTTGTTCCTGCAGCCCATTACATGTGCGGCGGTGTGGCAACGGATCTCTTTGGAAGAACCGATATCAGCCGGCTGTATGCTGCCGGCGAGGTCGCCTGCACCGGTCTTCACGGGGCAAACCGTCTGGCCAGCAACTCCCTTCTCGAGGCCCTGGTCTATTCGGACAGAGCTGCCAATGAAGCCATAAGGGAATTCCAGTCCATTGAAAATTATGATGCAGTTGAAATCCAGCCGTGGGATGAGTCCGGGACCACTGACAGTGATGAAGCCATTGTGGTCTCCCATAACTGGGATGAGATCCGAAGTCTCATGTGGAATTATGTGGGGATTGTCAGGTCTGACAAGCGCCTTTCCCGGGCGTTAAGACGGATTGAAAATATTCAGCAGGAGATAGATGAATATTATTGGAATTTCAAGGTAACCTCTGATCTTATTGAGCTGAGAAATCTGGCCCTGGTTGCCGAGCTCATCATAAAGTCAGCCCTTAAGAGAAAGGAAAGCAGAGGGCTTCATTTCAATATTGAGTATCCACAAAAAGATGATAAAAACTGGTTAAAGGATACCATATTGAAAAAAAGGTATTAACACCCGATTATCAGGTTTTTATGGAAGGACCGAGCGCTGCTCCCCCAGCGGTTGCTATTCAAAAAAATTGATCATTGAGTTCCAGCTGTTCCTGCCGGTATTATTCCCTGGTACCCACAAACAGGGTGACAATCCCAAAGGTCATTCTTTTCCATTTTATTTCTGTAAATCCTGCCATGGACATGATCTCTGCAAATTCAAAGGGGTCTGGGAACCGGAGAACAGATGCAGGGAGGTATTCATAGGCACCGGCGTTTTTTGAAAAAATGCCTCCGAGCAGGGGAAGGATTTTTTTAAAATAAAGCATGTACATGGTTTTAAAAAAACCTGGATCAGGTGTGGTCAGTTCCAGTACGGCAAGTTTCCCTCCCTTTTTAAGGGCGTTGTAAAATCCAGTCAGCGCTGCAGGTCGATCCATGATATTTCTGATGCCAAAGGCTATGAAAATCGCATGAAAGCAATGGTTTCGAAAGGGAAGATTCAGTGCATTTCCTGCAGCCAGATGGATTGTGCACTGCGTTTTTTCAGCGTCCGCTTTTTTTTGGGCCACAGCCAGCATTCTGGGTGAAAAATCAACCCCGGCAATCTGAACCCGCCCCTTTGTCTGTCTGCAGACCTCAAGGGCGACATCACCGGTGCCGCAGGCAATATCCAGCACCCTGGTATTGCTTTGCAGATCTGCTGCAGAGACCATTTTTGACCGCCAGGAGATGTCCTGGCCCATGCTCAGAAAATGATTGAGAAAATCATATTTCGGCGCTATTGTATCAAACATATTTTTTATAAAATCAAGTTCCATCTTTGTTATTGACAACCCTGAATTATGAGTTAATTTATTTTGTTCAGCAGGCAATGCAGAATGGGTAGCATAAAAAAACAATTAACACAATAATAATAAGGGTTGTAAAAACCGCTATTACGGGAAATTTATGTCAGAAAAACGTGATTATTATGAAGTTCTTGGAGTGGCCAGGGATGCTGGACAAGCAGAGTTAAAGACCAGCTATAGAAAACTTGCAATCAAGTACCATCCTGATAAAAATCCAGGGGACAAAGCAGCTGAGGATAAGTTTAAAGAGGCCTCGGAAGCCTATGAAGTTCTTTCTGATGATAAGAAGCGTCAGCTCTATGATCAGTTCGGCCATCAGGGTCTTGAAAATTCTGGATTCTCAGGAACAACCAGTTTTGATGATATATTTTCAGGGTTTGGGGATATCTTTGAAGATTTTTTCGGCTTTGGCGGTTCCAGGGGCCGGAGAGGCGGACAGAGAGCCCGGCGGGGATCGGATCTGCGCCATGATATCACCCTTGATTTTCTGGAAGCGGCTTTTGGTGTTGAAAAAGAGATTGACGTACGCAAGCTTGACAATTGTGACATGTGCAACGGCACAGGCTGCAAGGAAGGGACATCTCCTGAGACCTGTGAGCACTGCAGGGGAACAGGACAGTTTATCCAGAGCCAGGGCTTTTTTAAGGTAAAGACCACCTGTCCCTATTGTCGGGGCAAGGGGCAGTCCATTCCCCATCCCTGTCCTAAATGTGTCGGGGCCGGAAGGGTTGAGGTGTCCAAAAAAGTGTCTGTGAAAATTCCGGCAGGTGTGGATACCGGTTCAAAACTCAGGCTTTCCGGAGAAGGTGAGGCAAGTCCTTCAGGCGGGGCAACCGGTGATCTGTATGTGTTCATAAAAGTAAAACCCCATAAGAAATTCAAGCGTGACAGGACAGATATCCTCTGTCTCATGGAAATTTCTTTTATTCAGGCTGCTCTGGGTGATGAAATCAAGGTGCCGACCCTGAACGGCAGTCAATCCCTTAAAATACCCAGGGGCACTCAGTACGGAGATACCTTCAGGCTGAAAGGGGCGGGGATTGCTTCTCTTCATAACGGGAAGCGCGGTGATCAGATCGTTCAGATAGATATTAAAACACCGGTAAAACTGTCCAAAAAGCAGGAAAAATTGCTGAAAGAATTTGACAAACTGGATGCCAATAAAATATCAAACAAACTGAAAAGTCTTTTTACTCGATGATCAAGTTTTTATATCTGATTTTTCGAAAATGGGGTCAGGCCTGACCTCTTACAGGTAAATGTCAGCATAAAAAGATTTGATCATCAAGTATTTAAGGAGATATAAGTTTTTTATAACCGGCATGGCCGGACCATGATCATCGACCCGGCCACAACGAAGAATGAAACGCCGCCAATGGCAATTCTCTGACGAGTGTTTCTTATAAAGAGGAATTTGGGGATGATTTATGTTTGAATTAAAAGTAAAGACCCATTTTGCTGCGGCCCACCAGTTGAAAATGGTGGGGGGAAAATGTGAAAACCTCCATGGTCATAACTGGCATATTGAGGCCTGTGTGTCAGGTGAAACCCTTAACCCGGCCGGGGTGCTTGTGGATTTCGGAGAACTGAAGAATGCTGTCAGGGAGATAATGACGTCCCTTGACCATAAGTATCTCAACGAAATTAATGCATTCAGGGATGTCCAGCCCTCTTCAGAACTCATTGCCGTATATATTTCTGAACAGCTTCAGCGTATGCTGGATGAGAACAGAACCAGTGTCAAGGTTTCCAGGGTGTCTGCCTGGGAGTCAGACAATGCCTGTGCCACTTATATCCCCTGATTTCAGTTTATCTTCTGTGTCAGGCCATGAGTTATCTTCTGTAGGAGGCCATGAGCTCGTCTCTGGTAATTACAGCAGACACCTGTGACACATGAGTTCTGATATTTTCAAGACCTCCTTCCTGCCGGTCCACCAGGGTGACAACCCCTGTCACATCAAGGCCGGCCTCCCTTGCCCGGTTGATGGCTGTTATGGTTGACCCTCCGGTTGTTGTGACATCCTCAAGGATTACCACTTTTGCGCCTGCTTCAATATCTCCTTCCACCCATTTGATCATGCCGTGGTCCTTCTGCGCCTTTCTGATGGAAAATGCTTTAATGGGGGTGTCTTTAAGATAGGAGGTATAGGATACGGCCACAGCAATGGGATCTGCGCCAAAGGTCAGACCGCCCGCAGCCTCGCAGTCCATGGCTTCCAGGTGGTTGAACATCAGGTGTCCCACAAGGTAGGCCCCTTCAGGGCTTAAGGTGACCGGCTTGCAGTTCACGTAAAAATGACTCATGTTTCCTGAAGCCAGTTTAAAAACCGGTGTTTCACTGTATTTAAAGGATTTTTTACAAATTATGTCAATAAGTCTTTTTTTCATTTGATTTTCCCTTTGTATTTTGAGTATAAAGCCTTCACTGATGGAAGAAGCCGGCGTGCGGGATTCAGTGAAGGCTTTGTGTAAGGAAAACTGTTGTGCAGCACTCCTTGACAACACAGGGGTTATACCAGTAAATTAGGTACAAGTCAATTTTATGTAAAACAGGGGAATGATCCGTTGATTGCCAGCCGGGAAAATAGCATTATGCCTTGCAGAGACCCGATAATCCGTATGTTCAGAGTAAGCAAGAAGTTCGGCAGACGGTATGCGTTAAAAGATATAACCCTGGAGGTGAATGCCGGTGAGTTCATACTAGTTACCGGGGCGTCCGGTGCCGGCAAGTCCACCCTGATGAAGCTGCTTTACCTTGCCGAAAGGGTATCTTCAGGACAGATCATTGTGGACGGAATGAATCTTGCCCGGATCAGAGGGCGTAAAATTCCTTTTTTGAGACGGAGGTTCGGGGTGATTTTCCAGGATTTCAAATTAATACCCAATCGAACCGTGTATGACAATGTTGCCCTGGTGCTTGAGGCTTCCGGAGAAAAACCAGCTGCCGTTAAAAAACGGGTGATGAAGGTGCTGACGTCAACTGGAATGGATGCCATGTCAGGCGTGTATCCCCCTGTCCTTTCCGGAGGGGAGCAGCAGCGGGTTGCCGTAGCACGGGCTCTTGTGGGAAAACCAGCCATTATTCTTGCCGATGAGCCCACGGGAAGTCTGGATGCCGCATCAGCCCAGGCCATATTGAATTATCTGATGTCGTACCACGAAAAAGGGGCAACAATTTTTGTTGCCAGCCACAATATGCAGCTGGTCAGCTTTGCCGCAAAAAGCAGGAGCATTGCCCTTGATCAGGGGAAATTGACAAGTACAGCAAAAATGCTGTAAAAGAGGGACAAGGTGGTTTACTATTTTAAACGGGCTGTTTCTGATATTCTTTCCAATGGTTTTTTAAATATTATCACCATTATTACCATTGCCCTTTCCATTCTTGTGGTAAGCACCTTTGCCCTTTTTTTTGAAAATGCCGGCAGAATTCTTGATTCATTGAGTAACGGAATAAGAGTTATGGCTTATCTTGAAGCGGATTTCAACAGAGCTGAGTTTCCCGGTTTGAAAAATGAGATCATGAAGATGAAACACATAAATGATGTGATTTTTATATCAAAGGAGCAGGCCCTTGCACTGCTGAAAAAAGAGATGAGCACGAGAAAGACGTTTCTTGACAACTTGAATGAAAACCCCCTTCCCGATGCCCTGGAAATAGAACTTGATCCTTCTGTTAAACATCTTGATGTCATTGGAGAAACCGCTGCGTCTATTGAAAAATCAGCCCAGGTAAGTGATGTGGAGTACGGCGAGAAATGGCTTCAGCGCTTTGTTACGGTGCTTCATTTTTTCAGAATTACAGGATATGCCATGTCCAGTCTGTTTTTTTTGATTGCCCTCTTTATTACGGCCAATACGGTTCGCCTCTCCCTTTACTCAAGACGGGAAGAAGTAGAAATAATGCGTCTTGTCGGAGCCAATGACAGTTTTATTGTAACCCCCTTTTATATTGAAGGGTTTTTACAGGGCATACTTGGCGGCAGTATCGGTCTTGGTATTCTTTTTTTAGCCTATATGGTCCTTCTTTCTTCGGGACTTGAGATGAAAACCTCTTTTTGCCTGCTTTTTGATATCAGGTTTTTATCTCCGGGTTATACTGCTGTTATTATTTTATCCAGTGCATTTTTAGGTTGGCTTGGATGTTTTATTTCCTTGAGACAATTTTTAAAAAATTAATTTTCTTCCTGATCATCTGTTCTGCTTTTACTGCAGTGGTGAAGGCAGAGAACAATTCTGCATTTAACCATGGGGTGATTTATGCATGGAAGCTGAATCTGAGGCAGGCCCCTTCCAATGATTCAGGGGTTGTAGACATTCTGGAAAAGGGGTGCGTGGTAAAGATTATTTCCCTTGAGGGATGCATTGGCGGATGGCTTGAAGTTGAATACAAAAACAAAAGGGGATACCTCAGGAACAGACCCAGGTATGTCACGCTGGTTGACACACCCTCCAAAGAAAATTCAGGCCAGGGAACAGAAAACAAGGAGTCAGAAAAAACCCCGGCAGATCGGCGGGACATGATTGATACAGAAAAAAAGGCATCCCCGGCCCCTGCAGAAACGGAAACCGATAAAAGAGCAATGCAGGAAGCCAAAAAAAATAAAACGGACAACAGACCGGTTCTGAAAGCTGAAGAGATTCAGGAAAAAATAGCCAGCCAAAAAAAGGAAAATCTCTCTTTTACCAGAAAAGAATCTGAAATCATCGAAGGGCTGAATGAGGTTGACAGGCTCTTAAACACCATGCGCCAAAAAATCTCAGAGAGTTCAGAATCCATTAAACGTCTGGAAGCGGAGATGGAAATCCTGAAAAAGGAAAAAGAGCGGCTGCTGACCAGAACTGAGGAGAACCGGGCCTATGTCAGTGCCCGGCTGAATGCCCTTTACAGGGTCAGGATGATTGGACAGATGGTGCTGGCTTCAATGCCGGATTCCTTTTATGATTTTCTGCTTCAGCAGCGGGCGTTAAAGCAGATCCTGAATTCAGATTTCACCCTTCTGGACAGGCAGATCCAGGATTTTGAAAAACTTGAAACCTTTTCTGAAGATTATAAAAAAAAGAAAGCCCATAAAAAAATAGTGGATGAACAGCTCAGTGATCAGATCAAAACCCTTAAAAGGGAGAGTCTTAAAAAGAAGCGGGTGTTAAAGGAGATCAGAAAGGAAAAAAAACTGGGGTACGCGGCTCTGGCATCCCTTGAATCGGCAGCCCTTGCCCTTGAACAGAAACTTGAACGTATCAAAAAACTTGACCGTATTAAAGAGGATATTGACCGGGAAACAGGAAAAGAGGTGTTTTTAAGCCAGAAACAGAAAATTAAGATGCCGGTCAACGGAGAGATTATTTCAACCTATGGCCCGTCCCAGAACAGCGACTACTCTTCCTTCACTTTTCAGAGCGGAATTGATATAAAGGCAGACAGGGGAGAGCCTGTCCGGTCTGTTTTCAAGGGCAGGATTCTTTATGCCCAGTGGTTGAACGGATATGGAAATTTGATTATTATCGACCATGGTCACAATTATTATACATTGTACGCCCATGTGGAAGAATTTTTTAAAAAAAAAGGGGAAGCAGTGGAGACAAGTGAGGTTATTGCCACAGCTGGTGATACCGGATCATTAAAGGGCGTCTGTCTTCATTTTGAAATAAGGCACCATGGAAAACCGGTTAATCCTTTAAAATGGCTGCAGAAAGGAATTTAAAATGAAAAATCGTATCACAACATCTATTGGTTTCTGGTTTTCTGTGAGTGTATCAGTTCTGGTGATAACTGCTGTTTCAGCCGTGTACCAGCCTTTAAACGCAGAAGATAAAAACGTCTATAAATCCCTGAAACTGTTTACAGATGTGCTGGAGGAAATAGAGGCCAATTACGTGGATGAGGTGGACGTCCAGGAGTTGATCCAGAGTGCGGTAAAGGGCATGGTGGCAGGCCTTGATCCCCATTCTGTGTTTATGCCGCCGGAAGCCTTTGATGAACTTCAGGATGATACCAAGGGGGTCTTTGGCGGCATCGGTATTGTTATTACCATAAAAGAAGGGGTGCTTACCGTGATAGCGCCCATTGAAGGAACCCCTGCCTACAAAGCAGGAATTGAGGCCGGTGATGTGATCATTAAGATTGACGGTGAATCCACCAGAGATATGGCGCTGTGGGAAAGTGTCAAGCGGATGCGCGGGCCCCGGGGGGAGGAGGTTGAGATCACCATTTTCAGAAAAGGGGAGCCAGACCCTTTGGAATATACCCTAAAAAGGAATATTATTCCCATGGAGAGCGTAAGGAGTACCATTGTAAAACCTGGATACGGGTATGTATGGATTACAAATTTCAGGGATAATACCTGTGAAGATCTCAAGCAGGCCCTTGACTCTTTTGAAAAGAATGAAAAACCGCTAAAGGGGCTTATTCTTGATCTGAGAAACAATCCAGGCGGACTGCTTGAGCAGGCCGTTGACATTTCAGACCTTTTTCTTGATCAGGGCACCATTGTTTCCATAAAAGGCCGGCTGCCCCAGCACACAGAAGTGTTTACGGCCCATGAAATCAAAGGAAAAAGGGATTATCCCCTTGTTGTACTGATTAACGGGGGCAGCGCCAGTGCTTCTGAAATTGTGGCCGGCGCCCTTCAGGATCATAAAAAAGCGGTTATCCTCGGCACCACATCCTTTGGCAAAGGGTCTGTACAGAGCGTAAAACCGTTAAAACAGGGATTCGGGCTTAAGTATACCATTGCCAGGTATTATACGCCCAGCGGCAGATCCATTCAGGCTGAGGGAATTAAACCGGATATAGAAGTGGCTTACAAAATTATTGAGGAAGAAAAAAAAGAAAAAAAAGAGTCTTTTTTTGATCGAATGATCAGCGAAAAAGATTTAAAAAATCATTTAAAATCTGAAAAAGAGAAAAAAGAGAAGAAAGAGAAAAAAGAGAAAAAAGAGAAAAAAGGCCATGGAGATACCAGTCCCCATGGACTCTTGAGTCTGGATAAACTCCACCATGATTATCAGGTAAAACGGGCATTGGATGTTCTGGTGGGCTACGGTATTCTGCAAAGGTGATGTTTTGACTTTGAGGCTGGAGGAAATTTACGATTAATGGGTGAAAAAAAAAAAACATCAGGACAGAAAAAACAGGTAAAACAGAAAAAATCCAGCACAGGGCAGAAAAGCACCGGTAAGAAAAGCGGAAAGACCAAAAAAGAAAAAAAGCCGTATTTAGGTGATGAATTAAAAAAAATAGGGGCAGGTCTTGCCATACTGCTCTTTGTGGTTGCTACGGCTGCAATGGTGTTTGATTTTTATTTTAATGAAAAATCAACCGGACCCGGTTTTTTCAACAGGGACCAGGTCAAGGTTGCCGGCAAAACACAGGAAAAAGAGGCTCTCAAGGATAAAAAATCTCATTCAGCGTTAAAAAAACCCTTGTCTGGATTAAAAGAGAAACAGGGACGGCCTGCCAAGAAACAGGGACAGCCTGACATCAGAGAAAAACCAGACCCCCCTGTTTTTGAAATATTTGAAACGCCATCATCCAGGGATCATGTCAAAAGAGACTCAATAGAAAAGCAGACCCGGCCGGAGAAACACCCTGAAATTCCCAGAGTGGCCATTATTATTGATGATATCGGTTTTGACAGAAAAATTGCAGACGCATTGAACCGCCTGGATAAGAATATTACCTTTTCCATACTTCCAGGCTCCCCATTCGGCAGAAGTGTGGCGGCAAGTCTGCATGAAAAAGGCTCTGAGATCATGCTCCATCTCCCCATGGAGCCGGAGCAGTATCCTGAGGTCGATCCCGGGCCCGGAGCCATTATGTCATACATGAATCCTGACGAGGTGTTAAGCCAGCTCAGGAAAAATCTTGATATACTCCCCCATATCAGGGGGGTAAACAACCATATGGGATCAAAAATCACAGCAGATTCAGCAAAAATGCACCAGATATTCACTGTTTTAAAAATCAGAAAACTTTTTTTTATTGACAGTGTGACGTCCAGAAAAAGCCGGTGCCGGTCCTCTGCAGCCCTTTTACAGATTCCTTTCGGGCAGAGGGATGTTTTTCTGGATAATATCCAGGAGCCTGAATATATCAGAAAACAGATTCAGGCGCTGATGGAGGCGGCCAGGCGCCATGGAACGGCTATAGGGATCGGACATCCCTACCCTGCCACCTATCTGGCCCTTGAACTGATTATTTCAGAGCTCAGATCCCATGTTCAGATTGTGCCGGCATCTTCCCTGGTGGCCGTTCCTGGATAACCCTCAGGCTCAGGTCAGCCAGGATGAAAGAAAAATTAAGCATTGATGTGCTGCCTGGTTATGATTTTTTCAGTTCCCCTTCTTTTTCCAGGGTTACGCAATACACCCCCTGGCCTTTTATTCCCGGTGCAAAACACAGATTGTCAGATTTGCACTGGGCCTTTCTGGTGTCGCCGGATTCCCAGCGTTTGATCAGATCCGGTTCTCTGATAAAGGGGCGGCTCATGGCGATATAGTCGGCTGTCCCTTCATTTATAATGGTTTCAGCTGTTTTTAAAGAGCGGATACCGCCGACCAAAATCAAGGGAATATCAATTTTTTCCTTGAATTTTAACGCTTCTGCTTTGAAATAGGCTTCTTTTTCCTCTGAATTGATTCCCATTCTGGACGGGGACAGTTTTTTACTGGTCAGCAGTCCTCCGCTGTGCTCAACAGCATCCAGACCGGCATTTTCAAGAATCTTACAGGCGGCTGCAGCGTTTTCTGTATCCAGTCCGTGTTCGCTGAAATCCTGACAATTTATTTTAATCATAATCGGGAGATGCGGGCCCACTTCTTTTCTGATCTCCTCGATAATGTCAAGATGAATCCTGACCCGGTTTTCAATGGGGCCGCCGTATGCATCGGTTCTTCGGTTGAAAAGTGGAGATAAAAACTGACTTAAAAGATACCCATGGGCAGAGTGTATCTGCACAGCGTCAAACCCTGCATCCTTTGCCCTTTTGGCGGCTTTCCCAAAATCAGTAACCAGGGTTTTGATATCCTCCCCGTCCATTTCCCTGACAGGGGTTTTTTTTATCCCTTCTGCATCTGAGACGGCCAGAGGGATCATCCCGGTTGTTTTTTCAAGGGCGAAAATGCCTGCATGGGCCAGCTGAGCGGCAATTTTCCCCCCTGAATCATGAACAGCCCGTGTCATTTTTTCAAGGGAGGGGACCAGATCATCGCTGAAGATGCCAAGCTGCAGAACGGATGCCTGCCCCTGTAGTTGAACATGAACGTGGCCGGTGATAATCAGTCCGACATTCCCCTTTGCAAGATCTGTCATGGTGTTGATCAGTCTGGGGGTGGCCTTTCCTTGTTTGTCCGCCATCCCAAGCCAGGTGGCTGATCTTACAAACCTGTTTTTAAGTTCAAGATTTCTGATCGTGGTGGTTTCAAATAATTTGGTCATATTTATCCTTGTTCCGGTTGCTCAAAATTTAATTTTTTAATTAAACAGCCTGCGCCATGCAGGCATATCTTTCTGTTCCAGCTGCTCTGGAAAACTGATAAAACTCATCTGATTCTAACATATCCATGTATATGTGCAATTCATATCCCTGCCATCTGGTCTGAAACGTATTATCAACGGTTTAAAATCGACATATTCCAATGACTATTCCTGAAAAGATTCCACTATGGGAAATTCGAAAGGCACATTTTTTGTATCCTATTCAAATATCATGGTAAAGCAATAAAAAAAAGATGAAATAAAAAAAATTTGAACATGATGATTTTTTTTCGGGACAAATGAAAAAAATAATGCTATCTTCACAATATGAGCCGACAAGA
>JAYEJJ010000066.1:0-5145 GCA_034660495.1 Thermodesulfobacteriota bacterium
TCAAACAGCTTGATTGTCGCAACGCCTGGCAGGGAAAAAGTCTGATCTCCTTTGGTTCTCAATGTTCCTGACAGGCAACCGCTGGGGGCGGCGCTCGGCCCTTCCATAAAAACTTGATAACCGAGTAACAGGTTCTGACAGGCTTGTCCAGGGTTGACCCGGTTACATCATTATTTAAAAAGCCCCTTTAACAGATCTTTCACCTGATCTTTCGGGTCTTTGGTTTCTGTGATCTGATTTTCTGAATCCTCTGGCGCCTCGCCGGATTTAGCTTCTTCTGATCCCCTGGTCAGGGCTTTTTGAATTTCCAGGGCCGCCTTATGGGTCAATGCCTCCACGCCCTTATCCCGGGCAGCGCTCAGATCCAGGGCCGGCCGGGGATTGTCAACGGATCCCCTCAGTTTAATGTTAAGCTCTGTAAATCCTTGATCATCACTTAAGTACCTGGCAAGGGGAATCCTTTCTATCAATCTGGAGCTCAGCTCTGGAGACAATCTAACCACAAGGGGGAGGTCAAGTCTGCCGTCAAGACCGATGTCACCATTGGCAGAGCCGGACACCCTGGTTCCCGCCATTTCTGAATTCAGCCTGGCAACGCCCTCTTTAACAAGAACAGACCCCCCGATCTTTTCAAAGGAAAGGGTTTTAAGATCTTCTATTTTAAGAACTGCGGCCAGTGCCCGGGTAAAAAACGTATCTTTGATCTGACCGTTGAGCAGATTAAAATCACCATTCAAATTGAGACTTTTCTGAATTTCAGGCAGGGCAACCCCTTTACCGCTGTATTTAAATTCTGAATCTAAAACACCGGATACGTGATTAAACTCTTTCTGGATAATCCCGGCTGCCAGAGAAACGACTTCAAGTCCCTGAACAGAAAAACTTCCCGTGTAAACCGGCATTACTGTATTTAAATCAAGGCTGAGCCGGCTGTCAACCTCCCCGCCGGCGGTTCTGCCGGACAGTTCATCAATGTTCAACTCGCCCTTTTCAAGCTTATAGAGAACTAAAAAATCTTTGATTAAAAGGCCCTTGTACATGCTTTCATCCACACTGATGCGGCCTGCTGCCTTAAGCCCTGAAGGCAGGGCATCCGCAATGGTCTTGGCCGGTTCTATGCGTTGGCCTTGAATGCCCTGGTCTTGTTCTTTATCTTTATTTTTTTCTGTTGTTGTGCCGGCTGCCGGTGCCCCTATCCCGGCAAGTATGGATTTTAAATGGTCAAGATCAAGTTTCTGGCTGGTTATATCCAGATTGATGTCAGGGGCCTTGATATAATTCTTTACACGTCCATTGATACGGGCTTTTTCATTTTCCAGATCCACATCCATATCAAAGGAAATCTCTGTCTGGTCAACAACACTTTTACCGGTCACATGGGTTTTCACCCCCTGGTAAACAGCATCTGCCAGGAAATCAAGGGACCCGCTAAACCGAAGAGAATCCATATCACTGGCCATATCCAGTTTCAAATTTAAATCCGCGCTACCGTTCACACGGGGCAGTTCATTAAGTTGATCTGTAAACTCAAGCCCGGCCCGGGTAATCCGAATGGAATCCATGGTCAATGCCAGAGGGATGGCAGCGGCCTGTTCTGCCCGATCTGGGGCAGGAGGCGATTTTTTTTGAGAAGCGGCTTCGGTATGCTCAAGAAATTTCAGGGTGTCAAAATTAAAATGTCCATTTTTATCCCGTTCAACAAAAATTTCAGGTTCAACCAGACTTATCTCACTGACCACCAGTTTTTTCTCCAGCAGCGGCATGAGTTTATAGCTCAGTACAAATTTTTTAACAGAGATAAAATTTTTCTTTGAATCCTTTTCCTTTACAACGGCATTTTTAATGGTGATCCCGCTGAAAAGACCTGCTTTAATACTTTCTATGGATACGCTTCTGCCCAGGTGTTCTTCGGCCCTGGGGATCAGCAGGGTTTTTAAGCGGTCCTCAGTGAGAAAAAAAGTAATAAAAACAGAAAAAGCAACAACCACAGCAATAATGCCGCCAAATACCCAGAGGACAATTTTAGTTAAACGCCCCATTTATACCTCCTTTTGCACCCTGTTCCCTTTTTATGCCCTGTTTCCCAGGAAAATCACAGCCCCTGTTTTAATTCCTCAAGGGTTTCCTCCCGCATGGTAAAGGTGTGTTCCTCTGCCGGGAAAGAGCCGTTGCGCACATCTGACGTATACGCTTTCAGGGCATCAATCACAACAGGTCTTATATTGGTATACTGCTTGACAAATTTCGGGGTAAATCTGTCAAAAAGCCCAATCACATCATGGATCACCAGCACCTGTCCGTCAACATCTTTTCCCGCGCCTATACCAATGACAGGAACAGAAACCTTTTCTGCAACAATTTTTGCAAGGGGGGCGGGTACTGCCTCAATCACAATGGAAAACACCCCGGCCTGTTCAAGGGCCAATGCATCGTCAATAATGGCTCTGGCCGATTTTACATCCCTGCCCTGGAGCTTCATTCCCCCTAAGGCCCCGGCTGTCTGGGGAGACAGGCCAACGTGGCCCTGAACCGGAATGCCTGCCTTAACCACAGCGTTTACAGTTTCGGCAAAATCCATGCCCCCTTCCAGTTTCACAGCCTCGCATCCCCCTTCCTTGATCAACCGGCCGGCATTTACAATGGCGTCCCTGATAGATGTATTATAACTCATAAAGGGCATATCGCCTACCACAAGCGGTGTTTTACACCCCCGTACCACCGCTTTTATATGGTGGATCATATCATCCACTGTCACTTCCACCGTACTTTCAAGACCCAGTACCACCATGCCAAGGGAATCGCCCACCAGGACCATATCCAGTTCTGCCTCTTCCGCAGTCAGTCCCAGGGGATAGTCATAGGCGGTGAGCATGGCTATCTTTTTATTTTCTGATTTTCGATTAATTATATCCTGAATCGTTATTTTTTTTTTACCCATTTTTCACCTCATTTAAACATGTTATTAAAAATTTTAACATCATAAACAAAAAGATCAAGCCTGCACTGAAAAACAAAAAAATCGACATTTTTCCTATTTATAATTATTCTGAAGGGTTTCCACCAGCGCTGTTAATGTCGCATTCACTGGAACCGGTATGTTTTTCTCTTCTGCCAGACGGACCACAGCACCGTTAATGGCATTTATTTCTGTCTGTCGGCCATGGTCCACATCCTGTCCCATGGACGAGCGGTTATACCCGGTGGCCTTTGCAACGGTAAACACCTGCTCTCCCATTTTCTGGGAAAATGTTACGCCGTGGGCAGAAGCTACTTCACAGGCCTCTGTCACTGCTGAACGTACCAGTTCCCACGTGCTCGGCAGGTCAAAAATGCTCCCGTTCTTTATACCCGTAAGAGCGGTTACTGCATTAATACCCACATTGATAACAAGTTTTTTCCAGATCACTTTATAAATATTGTCATCAATACGGGTATCAATACCGGCCCTGCAGAACATGTCCTTAATCTTTTCAATATCGCAGGGATTATTCTTTGACCACAGGCCGATTAGTGTGGGACCGGCACCTGCATTTCGAATCAGCCCCGGGCCGAGAATGGTTGCCCCGCAGGATGTCGTACCTGCAATCACCCTTTCCGGGCTGACATACCGAGAAATAATATCTGCATTGCCCATTCCGTTCTGCAGGGTAAGTACCATGCCGGAATCCTTTAAACTTGTTAATGCCTGAACAGCAGCCTCGGCCGTCTGATAGGATTTGACAAAAATAATCACCAGATCCGATTTAGGCGCATCATGGACACTGGTCAAGGCTTTAATTTCTGTCCGTTCTATTTTCCCGTTATATTCAACACCAAGTCCCCCGGCATTAATGGCATCAACATGCTCCTTCCAGATATCTACAAAAACAACAGGTTCACCCGCCTTGGCCAGCATTGACCCAAAAAGGCTTCCCATGGCACCTGCTCCAATAATTGTAATTTCCATATCCCTCCCTCTACCTGTCTTGTCTTTTTATAGAACAATTGTGAGTTCTGAGCTCACACCACAAAATGAGTCAAAGACGCGAAACACATCATCCCCATGGGCTTTTATACGGTTTTATATAAACCGGCATGGCCGGACAATGATCACCGACCCGGCCAAAACGAAGAATGAAACGCCGCCAATGGCAATGCTATGACGAGTATTTCATATAAAAAAATTTAGGCAAACCTTAAATTTTTTAACCCTTAATTTTTTATCGCAGCCGCCAAAACATTGTTATAGGAGAATAAAAGTTAATGAGCAAAAGATCAACCATTAAAATAAGAAAAAAAATGAATTTTCCCTTTACATGACAGCCTCTGTGTTTCAGGCGATTAAAATTATTTTTTTATATCAGCATCAATAGCAGCCTGTCAGTGTTTCTGTCAATAAACAGATTGACAAAAAATATCCTTTCTATCCCCTGTTAAGGGTGACAGTCCCAGGTTGAGCGCGGTCTCAAAAAATGATGAAAAAGAGGACAACCTTACCGATTGAAAAGTTTATATGAAAGTGTTAAGTTTTAAGCCAGTGGCGGCAGACGGCTTTCATGATTTGTTGTGCCCGTCAGGGCATGGGGGGTATAAGAAAATAATTTTAAACTATAGAATCATCTGCGTTAAGGCAGGTTTTTAAAAAGTTTCGACAAACCTTTTGGCTTTGGAAATTGTCCTGCTTAGATAAGCATCCTTCTGATTTTGGTTTGAATGGTTTTTCCATGTGGTTCTTTGTTCCAACAGCTGACGTCTGACTTGATTTTCATCCATCCCTCTTCTGAATAAGGCTAAGGAAAAAGCAAAATCAGTAGCAGATTCATCACCTCGATCGTAATGAGAACGGGGAAAAACAGAAAGAGGACACACGCCCCCCTCCAGGGGGAGAGGGGAAAGGTTTTCAGATTTGTATGGGGCTTTGAAAAAACCCGGTGGTGGGATATCAGCAGTAAGTTTCCACTCGGCCCAGATAAGTTTTGCCAGGGGATAAAATCCTTTATTATCTCGATATTTGCTTTTCCGATTTCTGAACCCCGGGCATCGTCCCCATCGGTTGCAGGGGTCAGCGCCTGGATCAGATTTCATTTTTTTCAACCAATAGCGTTTTTCTTCAAGGGGAATGGGGCGATGTGCATGTATCCAGACCTGAAAATTTTCAGGTGATGT
>JAYEJJ010000067.1:0-5114 GCA_034660495.1 Thermodesulfobacteriota bacterium
CAAACAGCTTGATTTTCTTAACGCCTGGCAGGGAAAAAGTCTGATCTCCTTTGGTTCTCAATGTTCCTGACAGGCAACCGCTGGGGGCTCTTAATCGGCCCTTCCATAAAAACTTGATAACCGAGTAATAGCATCAAAGGATTTAAGATTTTCCGTGCCAAGCCTCTCCTGTCGAAACTTGAGACGCCATCTTGAAAAGGAAAGAGTATCTGTAAAAGCTCTTAGCAGCGAACATGGAATTTTGGAAAAGTCGTTTCAGGTATGAGACCCTTGAAGGTCTGAAGGTATCCGTCTTTTCAACAGGAAGGCGTGGTCCCGGAACCGCAATTTCACTGTTTGGGTTTATAAGCCTTTCACGCACCGTACAGATCAACTCTTTTATGCCGGCATGGGCTGTATGGGGACTGATATACCCTCCCCTGGTTTTTACATAATCCTTAACAACATCAGAAGCCCCTGAAAGCGTCAGTGGGAAATGGGCATGTTTGAGCAGTGTTAAGTCATCAACAGAATCTCCTGCTGCAAACGATATTTCATTGTCTTGTCCAAAATTATAGAAAAATGCCAGATATTTATCCGCGGCTCTGGGAATGATGGCGATCTTCCTTTTGCCCACAAGAATCCTGAATTTGTCTTTTAGTATTCCTTGAACAGAGGAGATAAAATGCCCTGCAAGCAGCTTTCCTTTACCGGCATATAATAAAAATCCTCTGTGATCATGGTGATAGCAATTCAGATCAATGGGAAGACGCTTGTCAGTTGCCACCTTGCAGATTCGGTCATGAATCTGGTCAAGATTTATGTCTTTTAATACTATTTTTGTCCATTCCGGTTTATTTAACACAACAGCTCCATGTTCAAGAATCCAGCCATCAATACGCACTTTATGTTTTGTAAAATGTTGAATAAAATCTTGAACATATGCCTCTGACCGTGCTGTGTTTACAAACAGGTTCAGCTCCTGGGAAAGCAGAGCAAGTTTTTCAAGTATACAGGGATCAATAAACGAACTTTTGACGGAACCCTTAATCTCAAGGCCATGGGGGATCATCTCCCCATGGTTGATTATGCCGTCAAGATCAAATACAAATGATTTTATTTTATTCATCAATAAACCGTTCGAGCCTGCTCTTAAAAAGGGCATCAACTCTCATCCATCCTTCTCCCATAACCGGAACTACCCAGGAATCTGAAACGACTTTATAGCTGCCTTTTTCATCCAGATCCATTTCCATTCTTGCTCCAATCCTGTCTTCCTGCCAGGGTTTTGTCCAGGGAGCATGACAAAACATCTTTTTTTCCTGTTCGGAAAGCCTGTTGATTATTTTTGGATCAGATACAGGCCAGGGATCAAACAGAGTTAACGTGCCATTGGTGCCATTGCCCGGGATAACGGGAAAGCCGGTTGCAGATTTTGCCTTTGGCAGTTTATCAGCTGCAGTATCAAGCAGTTTTCCCATTGGAAAGATTCCGAATTTGTTTTCAAGGGCAAAACCGGCAACCCTGAGAAATGATCTTGGAAATCTTCTACGGGAAAAATCACAGAGTACGGGGCGGCGATCAAGAGTTTGTGCAAGTTTCATTGCTTTTTTTAAGCTTTCGCCTTTCAACGTATCATTAAGACTCACTCTATGTTCAGAAGATGAAATTTTTACACCCTGGTATATCAAGACAGGGGAGTCATAACGTGAATTTGTTTCTGAAAATACAGCTGAACCTTCAGGCAGAAAGCTTGTGAAATAATCGCCGGGTGTTCTTTCGTTTATTATTAATAGCAAGGGGTGCTCCTTTGCCATTTCCAAAAGCATATGCCAGCTTTTTTTTATTATCAGTGCTTCCTGGTGCAACTGTTCCCTTAATGACCATGCATTGGAGCTGAAAGTCCAGCTATATCTGTTTTTTAGATAACCCATGCAGTCCAAAGGAAAATGATCGGCTTCCCAGCTGGAGATATCCGCATATAAAAAATTGAGAACTGTCCGGGCATCATGGATGATGTTGCCTTGAAGTGGAACTCCGTATATGCAGAAGAAAAGCGATGCAGACAATTTTGAATCCATTCTTTGTTGGCGGGATATTCCTCCAGAATTGATAAAACCTGGCTTTCTCCAAGACGCTCACAGTCGCGATCAAAATCGGGATTTGTGGAGAGATTTGACGCGGAGAAATCCGACAGGGATATATTTTCACACTCAGCAAATACGGCATCAATTTTTTGCCGTGTAAAGGGCTTGACACCGTATTGAATAAGTGCCTCTATTCTTTCCGGAAATGGTCTGGTCTTGATTGAAAGCAGCGCTTTTACAGCTTCTTTACAAGATCCATGTTTTATATCAGTCCCGATTCCGACCATCTCATCTGCATGCAAGGGTGCGTATGGAAAGGCTTCACATGTGGCAGAATCAATCATGCAGTGTTATTAACCTCGCGGGAAATTTTTTTGTATGCAAAATCAAGCATTTCACGGGCAGCCTCGTGGGATGTCAGCAAAGAGCAGAACCCCTTTTTTTTATTTACTATGGTTTTTAACTCGGCAGCTCCGGAATCAGGCATGGCAGGACAGGTACTCTCTTTCATCATTTGAATATCATTGACCTGGTCACCCATGGCAACATATGGATGAACTCCAAGAATGGAAAGGCCTTTCATTTTGTCTACGGTTCCAGGATAGATAAAAATTTTTTTGTTCTCCTGATACACAGGATCAGTATATCCGTTTTCCCTTAATATAGCCTCCGCTGTTTTTTTTGCAGTTTCCCTTTGGGTCGGGGGAGGGATAAATCCGGCACAATTTTCATAAAATTGAAGCCTTTCCCAGTTTGGAAAGAACGCTGCAATTTTGTCCCATTTTGTATTGTAACCGACAACATCATCAATGTTCTGCTTGATCACAAAACCATTTTCAAGGACAAAACCTCTGAACATAACATCAGGCAACTGCCTGACAAGTCTGCCGGTGCTTAATGCATTGCGGCCCGTTGCAATGACAAGGGGAAATATCCGGCTGATCTTTGCAAGAAGCAGAGCTGTATCTTTTCCTAAAAAGCTTTGACCTGATCTGCCTTTAACGGCAATGGCTTCTCTCTGTGGATGGAGCAGGGTTCCGTCAAGATCACAAACCACTGCATCAATATCCATGTCAGATTTGTTTTTGACTGTATGAATACATGGGAAAGGTGTCTGGTTTTGTGATTGTTTCATTTGGCTTTTTTCAGACTGCATGCAACCTTTGTGTTTAATTCTTTCACATGGTTTACATTAAATTTTAAGGGAACGGATCTTTGATCGGCAAGTTTGAGTAAAAGGCTGAAATTTTGTTCAGCAAAGGATTTATCATCGGCAAAAAAGAGGGTTTCCGGTGCTGCATTGATCAGTGCCCGGCACACTTCATTGCTGTGAATTCTAAGTGGCGTTTCTGTAAAAAATTTGTTTATTCTGCTTTTTGGGGGTGACGTGGGGTGTCTTGGACAGCTGTCTTGCCAGCATTTAATTAATTCTTGATGTGAAAATGCATCAGAAAAACGGTATGCAGAAAAAAAGTTATTCTTATCCACAAAAAAAGTCCGGGAAAACCCAAGTGTTGCAAGGCCTGTAAAACAGGCGGAAGGACAGAAAACATCCGCTTGAATGCCGAAAAAATCCGCCCATCCCCAGGGGTCCATCAACACGGCGAGGGGGCCTCTATCAAGGGCAAAAATAGTTTTTGCAACTCCGCCACGGCCTGTCCAGCCGTCAACAAAAATAATGGAACGGTCAGGAAAATCACGGCGCATGCGGTTCAGTGCCTGCCTGTCAATACCAAGACCTACAAACAGTGATATGGCTGCGCCCATTGAACCGGGAAGCAGTTGACACAACCAGTCTGTTATGGGAACGCCAGCCCTTAAGATTGAAACAAACAGGATTTTTTCCGGATTTGGGTATTTTTGCAAAATTGACGCTGCCAGATGTTGAACTGCCTTTTGTATGGTGCTGTCATTTTTAAAAGACAACTCAACATCCCGCCAGAAAGCATCATTCAAATCAGGCTCAGGGGAGGGGGTTGACCAGAATGTGTTATTGCCGGTATAGGCCTTGTCAAGGGGACGAAACAGGTTTAGATCATTAAACGGGTGTACTTCTTCCTCAAGATTCAGGTAAAAACGCTGATTCCAGGAAAGTCCGTTAACTGAATTGAAATAGTTGTTTTTATCGGTTAGGCCTTTAGGCCGTAAAACCCAATCCTTTAGGTTTGGGATATAAGTTTTTGCTTTAGCACTGCAATTGTTTTTCAAAAATTAATCCTTTACCAAAAGTGACTATAGTAGTCCCAGCATGACTTGATGCCGGTTTTATTCATGCTTTCAGCGGAACTTAACCGTGCGAGCATTAACTTTATGTATCAGGTCATTCAAGGATATCTATAATTCCAGTTTCTTTGGTGTTTTTGTTTTTTTGTTGCTCAGTAAAACTGATTTCCCTTTAGACATTGTACCTTTAACTGTCAAAACAATATTATCCAATCTAACCAGATCACCTGGCTGGAAAAAATACCTTTGTTTTCTAATGGCCCGTTTGCCCTTTTTTAGTTTTACCTGTCGGTAAACTCTCAAGTTTTCTGGTAATTTTTCTAATGACCTATTATTGCGACGTCTTTGCGTAACTGTAAAAGGTGTTACTCTTTGTTGATTTGTGCCGTTAGCAATTACAAAAGCGTCATTATGGTGAGACTTGTTTAGTTTTAGTTCTATCCGTTTGCTTTTAGTAATATATCCATAAGTATGCTGACATTCTAATTGATTAACCATTTTCCATCTGATCATTGTCATAAAAGTAGCTTCTCTGTATGTTTTTAGAGTGGGCTTCCAACCATACAGTAAACCATTTGGTTGATGATTTGGTTTAGTTTAGTATGACATTTAGTACAAAGGGTGATTACATTAGCGGGTCTATCAGTTTTGTCATTTCGCCAGAATCCAATATGATGCATTTGTAGTATCGGATTTTCACTTTTATAGAAAACCGGCAAGAAAACCCCTGAGTCTTTAGCTCAGGGGATGAATTGCCGGACTCGCTAACCCTGAGATTCAATATATTTCCTTACGGCATCAATGGAAGCATTTCCGATTGAGCAA
>JAYEJJ010000068.1:0-5106 GCA_034660495.1 Thermodesulfobacteriota bacterium
TATTTTTCAGTAACATCTATACAATATAAGAATCTCATGGCAAAACCAAAAAGTCAAGCACTTTTTTTTAAACTATGATTACAAGATGATACGTCAAAAAAAAATAATTTTGAATGACATTGGGGGGTAGACTGCCAGGGGGGTCGGTAGTGGTGTTTGCTGAAATTAATAAAATTCGGGCCATATCAGGCAATAGTCTTTTTGGTAAAACGTTTTTCCCTTGGGTTGTACCGCCTATAGGTCCCGTCTATCATTTCTCGTTTAATAACTTTGAAAAAGAGTTCCCCCATTTTGGTCTGGTAGCCCCCGTCCTCGTAAAAGGTATCCCAAGCCCAGTTATAGAGTTCCTCCAGTTTTTCCGGGGTCATTTTTTTTGGCTGAAACACAGCCTTGCTGCAGGTGTAATCCAACCAGTTGTTGTTGAAGATCCTTCCCTGCTTTTTCAGTTTCTGCCTGATCGGGGATTTAGGAAAAGGAGTGAGTATGGTAAATTCTGCCATATCCAGTTTGACCTGGGTTAGGAATTCTACCAAATTCCTGATATAGGCCTCATCGTGGTCATCGGTACCCAAGAGAATGGTGCCTTCCACGCCAATTCCGTGGTCATGGAGTCGGCTGATCCGGTTGCGGATAGTGTCCGAGGTATCAAATACTGCCTGGTAGACGTACCAGCATCCGGCTTCAGCCGCAAGTTTGATCACATCTTCATCATCCAGAATAGGGTGGGAAACCCATTTTTTTTTCAGAGGTTTCATGGCAGTGAATAGCTCGATGAGCCAGTCCTTGTCATGTGCCAGGGAGTTGTCCACCACAAAGAGGCGGTTGTTGGGGATGGCCTCCATCTCCTCAATAACCTGTTTGACAGGCCTGGGCATGAACTTTCGCCCCCCCAGGTATCCGTTGCAGCAGGGAAAGCAGTTGAACCGGCAGCCCCGGGACGCATGAACCAAATCCAGCATCTGGATGCCACGGTAGTTGTAACACTCTCTGTCCAGGATTTCCCGGCGGGCTATGCCCACAGCACTGATATCCGGGAAATTGTTCATATAGTCGTATACCGGTAGGAGCTGCCCTTTGCGGAAATCTTCAATGACTTTTTCCATACGACCTTCGACTTCCCCCAGGAAGACGGAGTCAGCATGCACTTTCACTTCTTCGGCATGAAGCATCACAGCAATGCCGCCGAATATCACCTGACGACCCTGCCGCCTGTATTCATCAGCGATTTCAAATGCCCGGGGGAGCTGGCAGGTGAGTAATACCGACATACAGATTAAATCAGCATCCGTGTCAAATGAGAGCGCCTGAACATTTTCGTCGATAAAGTTCACTTCCACATCAGCGGGAAGGGCTGCGGCAAAGACAACGGGCCCGTGGGGAGGCAGGTGGAATTCGGTTTGTTTTTTCAGTTTTGGCCATGAGGTGTATAACAGTTTGATTTTCATATTACGTCCTTCTCAACCAGGCAGGTAAGGTCTGTGATCTCGTTATCTCCAAGATAAAACCGGTCTCTGGTGTTTGTTTGTTGTGTTCTTGTCAGTATGGAGGGGGTGACACCTTTTGTTGAAGGCATTGGCAGGTTTCCCGGACCGATTACAAGAAAAATGGCGCCCGGAGTAAGGCCTGTTTTACCAATACTGGTGCCCGGGCCTGAGTTGCAGGTGCCACACACAGCGGCTTCACAACCGTTAATATATAGGTTGTCCATTGCAAAGGACAGGGCTGTCAACCCGGTACTTTTTTGTTTCTCTACCATATATGCTTCTCCTTTCAGCCCGTAATATATGGCCGCCTCTCCCAGAAAGCATGAGGGCAGGGTATAGGCAAAAAGGGCCGGGCTTGGAACGTAGGGTCCGGGCCCTGAAATGGCTGCCTGATAGCTTAGGTCGGTTTCCAGACAGCCAGTGGTGGATTCTGCAATGACAGCCAAGGATCGTTTAAGAGACTGCCCGCTTTTCCCGGATTCAACCGGTGAAATGCCGGCATCTGTCATGGCAAATGCAATGGCGGAAAATCCCAGTTTTGCGAATTGATCCATCCGACCAAAGGGCTTATATGGGGTGTTTAGCACGAATTTTCCCGAAAGCCTGAACATTTCTTCCGGGGTTTCAAATTTATGGAGATGGCCGGGGCGGCCCATGGATGAGGGGTCTACCCACCCGACTCCCAGTATGTTTGCCGTATACCTCATATCGCCTCCTGAATAATCAGGGCGGCATTGATGCCCCCGAACCCTGAGTTTGTGGTTAAAATCGGCATTTTCCCAAAGGATCTGTTATGGGGACTGAAAATGGGGTTAGCCCCATGTTCCGGGGTTTTCAGTCCTTTTGTGCCGGGAAGGATTTTTTGTTCCAGAAGCTTGGTGCATAGGGCGACTTCAATGGCTCCCGCCGCCCCTAAAGTGTGGCCGATGCTCCCTTTGATCGAGTTAGCTATGATGGAAGGAGGAAACAGGTCTTTGATAGCAGTCAATTCCATAGCATCGTTATATATAGTGCCAGTGCCGTGTGTTGAAATAATGCCGATGCTGTCCGAAAAAATATCAGCTGTTTTGCAAGCTTGGCTGATGGCTGCCTTCAGGCCTGAGGCGTTCCTGTCCGGTGCGGTCAGGTGGACGGCATCCCCTGAAATGCCCCTGCCTGCCAATTCGGCCAGGGCAGGCAGGTTTGCCTCTGTTAATTTATCCTGGTTAGTTAGGATCAATAGTGCTGCCCCTTCTCCCAGGGTCAGTCCTTTGCGGTTTTGGTCAAAGGGCATTGCCGGGCCAGGGCCCATGGCGCCTAGGGCTGAGAAACCTGAAAATGTAAATTCCGTTACCAGGTCTTGAGCCAGGACGGCAATGGTATGCTCCCGCCCCCTGCTGATCAGATCCGCAGCCTTGGCCATGGCGATGGTGGAGGAGGCACAAGCCGCACTGATATTGTAGCTCGACTGTTTTATTCCCATTTCCAGTGCGATAAGGGCTGCAAGGCTGGAGACCGGCAGTCCGGAACCTGAAAGTCCCGGGTGGAAATTGCTGGGCAATTTGCAGTTTCGGATAAGATCAATACCTCCCTTGGTTGAGGCTGAGATTAACCGCCCGGTCCTGAGATTCTCAAATAGATTTTCCGGTAATTCCCGAATCAGATCCATAGCAAGATCCAGAGCTGCTGTCTCTTTCGAACCCGACACGGGGAGAGACAGTCCGGGAATGATTCCGGCAATGGAACTGACATAAGGAGTTGTGTCAAACCTGGTGACCCGGCTAAAACCATCCTGCGCCTTAAGCAGGTTCTGGTACATATTATCCAGGCCGTGACCAAATGCTGTTATTACCCCGGCGTGTGCAATAAAAACCTTATTCATTTCAACAGACCGGCCTTCCATCTATTGCAGAAATTTTTTAAAAATTTCGGCTGGGTCAAGAATATTTCATAATCGGTGTTCAGCATCATCTGGACAATATATCCGGTTGCAGCGATCCGACCTTCTGGATCTCTGATAATATATTCACTGTTGAGCCGGGCAGCTTCAGAATAATGAAATATTGCTTCTATGGTTATCTCATCCCTGAATTTTAAAGGACGGATAAAATCCACATGGGCAGTTTTCACCGGGGATAGGATACCGTGGCTGTAAAAATCCATGTATCCTATGCAGTAACGGTTTCCCAGTGCCACCCGGGCGTCTTCAAAAAAACTGGTATAGTGCCCATGCCATGTAATGGTCAGCATATCCACTTCATGGAATCGAATGCAGCGGTTAACCTTTCCCCTTAAGGGGGGCGGTGCATCGGGGACAGGTTTGAAATAAGGTTTTCTCATGTTCCACCTTTAATTCTTTGAAATTTGGCAGCCTTCCATGGCTACCAGTTCCTCACTCATCAGCTGTTTAACCTTTTTTTTCATTTGCTGCTGTTTCATTTTACCCTGAAAATCCTTAGGATTTACAGGTTTCAGCACCTTCATCTTTATCCTGGCCGGTGCCATATATTTACGTCCAGGCGGCAGCAGATCCTCGGTGCCGGTGAGGCAGATCGGTATAATCGGAGCACCTGTTTCAACGGCCATTTTAAAGGCTCCGGAATAGAATCTTGTCATTCTCCAGGTTCGGCTTCTGTGGCCTTCCGGGAAAAAAAGAACAAATCCGCCCCGGGCCAAGGTCTGCCTGGATCGTTCAATGCATTTTTCCCATGAGAATTTTTCAATATTCATATAAGCGGCCATGTACATGAAAATATTGTATACCGGAATTTTAAAGGGCCAGTCCCTGACTACAAAGCAGACATCGTATACCGGCAGCATATTCATACAGTAAGTGTCGAAAAAGGATCTGTGGTTCGCCACAATAATTCCGGGCACCGTAAACTGGTCAGGCCGATACAGGGCTGGTCCAAAGGTGACAAAAAGGCTGGTGAAAAACTGCCATACACGTCCATAGATCCAGATGCACCATCGGGTAATCCATTGGGTACTTTTCCCTGCGGCAAATTTTAAGAAGATAAAGGCTAAAGGAAAAAGAAGCAACCCGGCAAAGGTCCAGAAAACTATGGCAGTTATCAGGAAAAAGTTCATGGTCATCAGAAAAAGAGCGCCTCTTTTACTGCGCTGAAGACGTTCCGTATAAAAGGCATACAGGGCGGACATCAGTATGTTTCCTCAAAATTCAGAATCAGGGCGGCATTGGTCCCTCCAAAACCGAAGGAATTGGACAGAGCTTTTTTTATTCTGTACTGTCGGGTCTCCGGTATCACGTTGATTGTCGGGCAATTCGCGGACAGGTTTTTAAAATTAATATTGGGAGCCACGAAGCCGCCGGCGGCCATGAGTATGGTGTAAATAACCTCGCTGGCCCCGGACATCCAGCATTCGTGGCCGGTCATGGATTTGGTGGAGGAAACAGGGGTGTCAGGACCAAAAATATTATGTATAGCCTGGGCTTCAGCCAGGTCCCCTGACAGGGTGGATGTGGCATGGGCATTGATGTAATCAATATTCCAGGGGCTCAGGCCCGCATTTTCTATGGCCATATTAATGGCTGAGGCAGCACCTGCGCTGTTAGGTTCAGACAAGGTCCTGCCGATACCCGAAGAAAACCCATATCCTTCAATAGTGGCGTAGATTTTTG
>JAYEJJ010000069.1:0-5085 GCA_034660495.1 Thermodesulfobacteriota bacterium
GATGGTCCGGCAAGTTCAGGGGAAAGATTTCCAAGATTTGCCAGATGAACAATTCTTCTTGGATCGAGCCCCCCCGGCACCAGGGATACCGGGCAGGCTGAGGTACAGATTCCGCAGGCGTAACACTACCAATTTTTTCCATTCTTCCTCGGTGGTAACTGGCAGGCTGAGGTACAGATTCCGCAGGCGTAACACTGGGTGGAAAAAGAGTGTGGATCGGCCGGGTCAATGGGTTTTTTTACATCAATTACCGGATATTGCTCTTCAAGCTTTACAGTATTGGCCATTTTATAGACTCCTTTGGTTCTCAATGTTCCTGACAGGCAATTGCTGGGGGCGGCGCTCGGCCCTTCCATAAAAACTTGATAACCGAGTTTCAGGAACCTTTGCAAGGCAAAAGTGGCCGAAGTTATGATTAAGCCCCTCCTGGGTGTCTTTTTTATGCATTTTGGGCCTCATCCAGGACCTTTCGGATCATATGGGCCATGTCAGAGCGAAGAACCGGTTTCTTTAAATACCCTTTGATACCCAGGGACGCTGATTTTTTTTCATTGATCCGTTCACTGAATCCTGTAAAGATAATAACCGGCATGTCAGGACGGATTGCCATCAGTTCTGCAGCCAGCTGGTCCCCTGTCATATTGGGCATGGCCATATCTGTGATCACCAGATCAAAGGCATTGGGGTCTGATTTAAAAACCGCCAGCGCCTCAATGCTGCCTGTCCGGAAGGTAACCTGGTACCCGAGTCGTTCCAGTATGGTTTTTTCCATTTTTACGATGGGCAGGTTCATTCGTCAGCGATTTCAGATCATAGTCCCTGTCAGAATCAAAAATCTGCATATCAATCCCTCTTTCTATGAGAAAGCCGTCAGTACTATAGCATTTTCCATATGACTTGATATTGACCATTGACCAACAAAGTGTTGTCAATATGATTTTTTTACTTTATTATCAACATGTTATAATCAATCGGTCTTACTTTTATGATCGCTAAATACTGGGATACGTAGGTTCCAAAAATGCTGCTATACTCACATAATGGCCATTATAAGAGCACTGCCACACAAAAAAATATCAGGTCATACGAAATATGCTATAAGCTAACAGCTTTAATGCTTTGTTGTGCCTGTCAAGGCATGGGGATTATAAAGAAACAGCGGATTAAAAGACCCCAGCGGTTGCCGTTGTTCCCGTTCCTGACAGGTAACCGCTGAAAGCGGCAGTCTGCAGCTTCATTTTCCGTTGCGATGCTGTGCATAATCTCTGTTATAAACAACATACCGGATAGAGGGAGTAAGGTTAATTTCTTTTTCTCTTAAAAAAACAGGGGGATTTTATCACTTGAGGATCAAGTATCAGAAAATCACACAAAAGACTTTGGTCTTAAAAATTTATGGCGGTGCAGTCAATTCTGCACCGCCACAGTTTTATGACCTGGGGAGGGGAAACAGGAAAAAAACTACCTCACAATTCCCACAGCAAAAATAAGGTTTCTGCGCTGAAATAAAAACCGGAGCCTGTCTCCCTTTTTGGTCCGGGATATCAGCTGGGCATATTGTTTAAGGTTTTCAACCCTGTGGTGATTGACCTCAAGTAAAAGATCGCCCCGTCTTATGCCGGAATCCGCTGCCTTGGTTTCCGGCTTGATGTCTGTTACCACAAGCCCTTTGGCTGAAGATGGATATCCATATTTTTCAGCATTGGACTGATCTATTTCTGTCAGCTGAAATCCCAGCTCATCAAAGCCTTCATCTGTATACACCGCACCGGGTTCTGATTCACTCCGCTTGGCCAGTTTTACATACACGTTCTTTTCCCTGCCGTCTCTGATCAGGGTCACCTTAACCCTGCTGCCAGCACCGAAACCGGCAACAGAAGAGGTCAGATCCCTTGACATGCTCACTTTTTTTCCGTCAACTGCGGTTATAATGTCCCCTGGCTTTATGCCTGCCTTGTCAGCAGGATTATCCTTGTACACCTTGGCCACCAGAACCCCGTCCTTTTCCTCTATATTGTAGTATTCAGCCAGCTCAACGGTAATATCCTGAATGGCAACCCCCATCCATCCTCTGGTCACTTCGCCTGAATCTTTTAACTGGGCGATGATTCCTTTGGCAAGGGAGGTGGGAATGGCAAACCCGATGCCCTGGCCGCTGGCAATAATGGCGGTATTGATCCCCACGACTTCACCCTGAAGATTTAACAGGGGGCCGCCGCTGTTTCCCGGGTTAATGGAGGCATCTGTCTGGATAAAATCATCATAGGGGCCTGAGCCTAAAATTCTGCCTTTGGCACTGACAATCCCGGCAGTAACTGTCTGTTCCAGACCAAAGGGGCTGCCAATGGCCACTACCCAGGTTCCCACCTCAAGGGAATCTGAATCCCCGATTTTCAGTGGTTCCAGATGCTCTGCATCAATTTTAATCAAGGCAAGATCGGTTGTGGCATCTGTCCCAACAATTTCTGCATCATATTCTTTTTCATCAACCAGTTTGACTGTGATCTGATCAGCGTCTTCAATCACGTGGTTATTGGTGACAATATATCCGTCACTGCTGATGATGAATCCTGATCCCAGACTTCTTTCCTTATTGTCCTGGGAAGGCCCCTGGCCCATAAAATGTTCAAAAAAATCATTGAACATATCATTGTTGCCAAAGGGCTGACCAAAAAAATGGCGGTATACCCGGCCGCCTCTTTTGGAAATTTTTACGGTCCTGATATTGACCACTGATGATTTTGCTTTTTTTGCAATTTCACTGAAACTCTGGGGTATCATGTTGACCGGTTTTGGCCATGAACTGGCGGGCTGAAACAAGAGGGCAGCGAAAAAAAGAAAAATAAAAACAGGTATTAAAGATCGTGTAAAATGTTTACGGGTATGCATAATCAATCTCCTTTTACCGGCAGAACCGGTTTTTACATGGGTTAATTGTTCCTGATAACAATTCTATGGGTTAAATCTCAAAACACTCAACCGGACAGCGCCGTGCAGTGATACATCAGCCCGGGTTTTTCAATACTGGATAAAGTATAATACAGAAACTTAACTTTTAAATGACCCCAACATTACAATTTGGTAATCATCCCCGGTTGATCCCTTTGGGTGCCCGGGTCAGCCAACAGGTGTTATCCCTGTCAGAAAACAGGACAATTACAAACCGGCTGCCCTGCCCCGGTGTGCTGTCCACCATGATATCCCCGCCGTGCTCCCGGATCACTGCTCTGGCAAGGCTTAACCCCAGCCCTGTGCCGCTGCTGCCCCGTACTGGATCTATCCGGTAGAAGCGTTTAAAGATTTTTTCAAGATACTGGGGATCAATTCCCTGTCCGGTATCTTCAACTGTGATGTCAACCCGCCGGCGGTGTTTTACAGCCAGCTCAACCTTTACGTTTCCCCCTGCAGGGGTATATTTTAATGCATTGTCAATGAGATTGGATACGGCCCGCTGTATCATTCTCCGGTCCGCCATGATGGTGCAGTTTTCTTCAATTGTATATTGAAAATCGATTTTTCTGTCCAGGGCAACCGGGAGAAAGAGTTCACAGGCGCTGGACACCAGGGCTGTAAGATCAGTCTGTTCAATGAGAAACTCCCCTTCTCCGGCATCGGTTCTGGATATGACCAGCATGGTATTGATCATATCAAGGAGGGTATCGGCCTCTTCAATGGTGGAAGCTGCCATGGCCTTAAAATCTTCCCTGCCGCCCTTCTCCATAAGGGTCACCTCTGCCAGTCCCCTTATCCGGTATATTCTTTTGCCCTTTTACAAGCTGATCCACGGCGCCCTGAGCTACTTCGATCTTCTGCCAATAGGCCATGTGGGATGAGGCAAAGACCTCTCCGCTGGGGTAAAGCAGCCTGAAGAAAATTTTTTTTTCTCCAGCGGCCCGGGCTTCCATCACCGCCAGGTGCTTAACACCGGCAATGCCCTTAACGGAAAGAACCGCAGAAAAATGACCGGCCTTATCCTTAAGGTCCTGGTCAATACGATTGAGAATTGTCTGGGATACCAGAACATAAAAAAAAACAAAGGCAATGCATGAGGAAAGGATGAAAATACCCGCATACAGCAGGGTCAGCCTGAAGGCAAGAGAGCGGAAAACACTCAAATCAGGCCCCTTTCCTTAACACATACCTGCCCCCCGGATGGTATGGATAAGCCTTGAATCAAAATGCTTGTCTAGTTTGTCACGCAGCCTGCAGATCCGGGCTTCCACCACATTGGTCATGGGATCAAAATTATAATTCCACACATGTTCCATGATCATGGTTTTGGACACCACCCGCTCCTGGTTTCTCATGAGATACTCCAGCAGAGAAAATTCAAGGGGTTGAAGATCAATGATTTGGCCGTTTCTTTTTACTTCTTACTTCACGTTTGAACAGGTCCATGACAAGATCCCCGTAGGAAAGAGTTGAAGATTCAGTAGTCCCCGTAGCCCGCCGTATCAGGGCCTGGATTTTTGCCAGAAGCTCTGAAAAGGCAAAGGGCTTGGTCAGATAGTCATCTGCTCCGGCCTCAAGGCCCCTGACCCGGTCCGAAACCCTGTCCTTTGCACTGAGAATAATCACCGGTGTATTGATGTTCTCTGCTCTGATCTGTTTTATCAGATCAATGCCGTCCACCCTGGGCAGCATAATGTCCACGATCATGACATCATAGCGCTCATACAGGGCAAGGCTCACCCCTTCTTCTCCGTCTGCTGCCCTGTCAACCGCAAACCCTGCGGACATCAGCTTTTTTAAAACAAAATCAACAATTTTATCGTCATCTTCAACAAAAAGGATTTTCATCTGTTTATCCGTCCCAAATAATCATTCTTCAATGATCAGGTTTTTTATTGGCTGTTTCATATAACCCACATGATGCGCAACATCACAACGAAGGATGAAACTTGAAAGAGGACGTTACTTGTTACTTGTTACTTGTTTCTTGTTTCTTGTTTCTTGTTTCTTGTTTCTTGTTTCTTGTTTCTTGTTTCTTGTCTCTTGTTTCTTGTCTCTTGTTTCAAGTTTCTTATAAACGTCCATGCCCTGACGGGCACAACAAATCATGAAAGCCGTCTGCCGTCACTGGCT
>JAYEJJ010000070.1:0-5077 GCA_034660495.1 Thermodesulfobacteriota bacterium
TACAGAAAACGATTTGAACATCCCAGAAAATTTCGTTTGACTGATAAAAAAAATATTGTGTAGATGACAATTTAATCAGTTTTGACTGACCGCAAGGTCAAATCCAACGGGGTGATGGAACAATAGTAATAACAGGCGCCCTGGCTTTAACTGCTTCTCCCTTATTGTTTTTAATATCAATGCTATCCCATTGAAAAGCCATATTTAATTTAATATTCCAGCTTGAGGGCAAGCTGACTGCAGAGCCTGTCTAAAAACAGCTTCATCATGGATTCCACAGATCCCCATGAAAACGGGGCTAAAAAGTCCTTAAGGCGGGTTTCAGCTTTTTTTTTATGATAGGCAAGAGAAGACTGTCTGCCCATTTTTTTTCTTACTTGTTTGTGGTCCAGATTTTCACAGTAAAAAAGGAAGAAAACCTGTTTTTCAATCTCAGGGATTCTGTGGGCAAAGGCAGTGGCGCATTTTTCAGCCTCAATTTTATCTTCCTGGTCAGCCGCCGCCCTTAGTTCCGGAAAAAACCGCTGCCGCTGATCTGTTGTATCGCTGTTTTTGTTTGCAGTTTCACTGTCCATTGACTCCACCTGCCATGACAGCACGGTTGTCATGCCGATCCATTTGACAAAAACATTCATCTCTATCAGCAGCGATTTCTCTTCTGTCATCAGCTCTACCTGTTCATAAAACCAGTCAGCCAGGCGGATAAGCATTTTTTTCCGGTTAACAAATTTGTAGTCGATTTTTTCGCAGATTTCAAATGGAAAAGGAATGGCCTTAAGATCATCATCAAAAAGGAGGACTTTTCTGGGAGGGTCTGAGCTTTTTTTGAAAAAGCAGAAACCGGTTCGGGAATCAGATTGGTAAGAGAATGCAGTGGAATTCCTCAGTGCTGCCTGGCAGTTTCTGTTCAATTTCTTAAACAGGTCAGTTTTTCTGGATTTGTCAATCACATCATTGATAAATGAGCGTTTAACCGCATTGGCCATGCTCTTTTCGCCGGAAAACAGAATATCCTGGACGGTCTTTTTTTTAGAGATAAACTCAATCAGATGGGAGGACACCTCATCTATCTGGTCATTTGGGTCATCACTTGAAATATCCAGCATCAGGTAGTGTTCAAGACACCGTGCTTTTAGCTGGTAAAGAACCTTTGCTGCGATTTTTTTCAGCAGATCAAGGTTTTCGTTTTTCCCGAGCCACCGGACAATTTCCCTGCTTTCAATCATTTCAGTCATGAAAGTTTTTATAATCCAGACAAATGATAAATGCAATACCTATTACTCGACAATCAAGTTTTAAATAATTTATCATCTATTATGATCTCTGTCTTATTATACGTCTTTAAACATATTTTTTTCAAAGAAAAATCTCGATTTTCAAGTTTTTATGGAAGGCCCGAGCGCCGCCCCCATCGGTTGCCTGTCAGGAACATTGAGAACCAAAGGAGTTCGGACTTTTTTCCTGCCAGGCGTTAAAAAATCAAGCTGTTTGAGGACCAGTGGCCGCTCAGGCCATGGGTGGTGGTTTATTTGATTTTTTGCCATTCAAAATTGACAATATTACGTTCCTTTGAGCTGAACTCGATGGCAATCAATGTCAGGCTTCTGGAATCTGCCATATACTTTTCATGGTATCTCATCTCCTTGAGCTGCTTCATGGCCCCTTGGTGATCAACCTTAAATTCAAATATTGCTGTGATGCTGTCATACCTCAGAGTCAGATCAATTCTTCCTCGATTTGTTGTATCCTCTGCATATACCTCCATGCCGAGTGAAGCAAGATAGGCATAAATTACAGATGCGTAAAATCCTTCATATCTGTCTATCTCATTTTTCGTAAAATTATGATAGGTGATGGATGCAAAGAGACTTTTAATGGAAGTTTCAAGTTTTTTCATGTCTTCATTGTATAAAGCATCAAATATATTATCCTGTGTTATCAGATGATTGGTTTTCGGCCTGGCAAGAAGGTCTATAATATGGTCATTAAAGCCCATTCGCACCTCATTGTTGGGAAAGCTTAAAATATATCTGCTGCCTCGAATATTTCTGATGACATCTTTTATGGTCAGATATCCGCTTTGCCACATGATGGTTTCAAGTTCAATTTTATCTGTATCAAAGCTCTCCAGCATCTTTTTATCCATTACTATCTTTTCAAGATTGGGAACATGGTAATATCTCTTTTTAATCAATTTTATGAGAAAAGTGGGAGTTGCCGTGGAAAACCAGTAATTTTCAAACACGCAGTTATTGAAAAGAAAACATAAAAAACCAAAAGAATTGTAAACCGGGTCACCAAGCCATGAATATCCATTATACCATTGCTGGAGCGCATTTCTGTCAACATTTTTAAGCCTATCTGAAAAATGATCTTCAATATCCTTTTGCGTGTAACCGCATATTGTTGCATAATCAGAGGCTATGGTTATATCATTAAGATTATTAAGGCCTGAAAAAAGAGATACCTTGGAAAATTTGCTCACGCCTGTAATAAATGTAAATTTAATAAACTCATCATTCTCTTTAATTACAGAGTAGAAGTTTTTCAAATGCTCTCTGAGAATACCGCTCATTTCACTGTTGTCGATATTGTCAAGTATGGGTTTGTCATATTCATCAATTAATATAACAACTTTCTGTTTATACGTATCAAAGGATTTTTTGATCAGATCAATAAAGTTGGTTTCAGGGCCGTCCTTTTCACCACATTTAATCTTAAGTGCATCTTCATTGTATCTGACAATATCTTTGATATTCTGATTAAGAGCACTCACACTCTGATAACCGCCTGCTCCAAAACTTATATGAATTACAGGATAGGAGATACGCCAGTCATATTTATCATATATATAAAGCCCCTTGAACAGATCCTTTTCAGCCCTGAATATTGATTTGAGGGTGGAGAGAAACAGGCTTTTTCCAAAACGTCTGGGACGGGAGAGAAAAAAATAACCTCCGCCACTTTGGATGAGCTTTAATGCAATGTCTGTTTTATCAATGTATACAAAATCATCTTCACGGATTTTTGCAAAGGTCTGTATACCTATGGGCAGTTTTTTCATTTTTTTATCTAATTTTTGTGCAATTGCTATCTTGAAACCTCATTTTTTGAAAAGCGCCACACCAAATGTTTGCATGTTCAAAATTAAAACATCACATGAAATGATATTATACTCACTCACAACAACTTTATCTGGATACCTTTCAGGAAGTCAAGAAAATATTTTTGAGATTTCCAAATGAGCTTAAAAATTTTCTTTTCCTGATCGATCACTTTTTGCCAGAACTTATCTTGCACTGGGAAAAAATGATAAAGCTCTGAATATTAATGTTCTGGCAGGCCCTGGCAGCTTTCCGGTCATTGGCTGAGCAGCCCAAAAAGCCAGAGGGGGATTTTACGGTCTTCCATTGTATAGTCGGTATCAACAGCAAGATAGCTGTTTTTGACGGATTTGATCTGTTTAAATGTCTTGGTGCGGCCGCCAATTTCAAAAATTCTGGTTATAACGGATTTGGGGGAGGGTGTTTAATCCCTCCCACGGCCCTGACTGATAGGTTTGCCTGAATTTTTTTCCAGAACATCACGCAGCTTTTTTATAAATCAGCCATTGCAAAAGGTTTTTGAATAAAGGCCACGCCTTTATCAAGTATTCCGCGATGGGCAATGACGTTGTCGGTATAGCCGGACATGAACAAAAGCCGGATATCCGAATTTATCTCCATGGTTGACGTACCCTGTTGGAATTTAAAGATAACAAAACAAAGCGGTCTGCAGCGAACCCGTATCTCGGCGGTCTGTTATAAATTCCGCAACCAGAGATTTTTCCTGAACACTTGTTTTTATGGTCTCTGGGGCAATTATCTCACTGGCGCTGATTTTCAGGTAGGAATATGCCCACAGGACATCTCCTTCCACAGGCAGTTCAGGAAAAAATATGGAACAGGTGACGCCTTTTTCATTTTTTATGCACTCTGCTTCGGCCCTGACGGCTTTTATTGCTTTGATCCGCCCTTTTTCATATATATAGAGGTTTGCATAATAATACAGAGCCTCACTGTCTGCTGCCGCTTTTGGATAATAATCATCAGGAAACACGGCATTGATCAGAATCTCCCAGATATTTTCCGGCGGGCTGTCCCATTTTATTCCATCGACCTGAGCCTTGAGATCCCGCATCAGGCCTGGGCTGTCCAGAAAATGAAAAACAGGGGGAACCAGGGCATTATCATTGAAAAAAAGCGCTGTTTCCTGTTCCATCTTTCTGAACAATACCCTGGGATCGTTTTTGATCAAAGGGGTCAGAACCGGTGCCCATTCAGGACAATAGTCTTTGTCCATGTGCATGGCCTTTACAGCCTTGATAACAGAATTGTCCAGAGTATCCAGAAGAAAGCCAGGGGAGGAAGGCTTTATGTTATACAGATTCCACGTTTCAATAAACATTGAATCTGCAACAAGATCACCGGGACCAGCCAGGGCGCAGTCAAAAAAAATCTGGGCCACTGGCAGACACCCGGCAGAATCAGGTGCTTCCTGTAAAACAGCAACAACAGGGGGATTAAAATAGTACCCGTTATGCCAGGAAGGTTCCCGGGCTTTCAAAAGCCTGACATCACCGGATTTTATCCGTGTTTTCCCGTCAAAGGCGCTTTGTTTAAAAGGATCTTTAAAATTATCTTTGTATTTCCTGCCAAGTGCTGTAAAGGCCTGTGTTAAACTGTTGGCTGTGCCGTCTTTGTTGTCCCTGTCATGGCTTTCGCAGAAAGGACAAATCTGACAATGGGCCGCATACTCTTTGTGCCATTCAGGATGGGTTTTAATGGAAAAAGGCGGGCATCTTCTCTGCTTGATCGCTGCTTTCAGGGCTTGTCTGCGTGACAGCATTGTTCATCCTTATCTTTATGTTTTCTTTTACTCGATAATCAAGTTTTAAATAATTTATCATCTATTACTCGATCATCAAGTTTTTTGAATACCCCCGCCCCCAGCGGTTGCCTGTCAGGAACGAGAACGACGGAGGACTTTTTCCCTGCCAGGCTAAAAATCGGCGACCTGCGGCCACTGGTACTCAAAC
>JAYEJJ010000071.1:0-21895 GCA_034660495.1 Thermodesulfobacteriota bacterium
CCTTGGGATGACTATATATTCCAATGTAACGCAGCCACCAATTTTTCTGTGGCTTAGGCTAATCAACCGGGCTTACAAGTTGCCTTGCAAGCCCCTGAGTCTTTAGCTCAGGGGTTGTTGACTTTGTGGAACCTGGATGCCCTGGCAGCGCATTTTTTAGACAACCAGATTCATGCCATCCATACTGAAATAGTATCCCCTGGAAAAATAAAAATCACTGCTGCCAACCATTCACAGCTTCTGGTTCAGATTTATTATTTTCTGAAACTTGATCATATATTCTGTGTTCCGGCCATGATCTGTCTCTATAAAGGCCTTTCCTGCCTGGTTCATGAACAGATGCGAACAGACCCATGAACAGGCCCATGAACAAACCCATGAACAGAAAGGGCCGCGTTGACCTTTTCTCTCCTTCCCATACTTATCGCAGACACGGCCGGGTCCGTCGCCATGGTCGTTATTGCTTTGATGAGTCTTTACAAAGCCAGGCGGCTGAGGGAAATGGACAGGGACAACGCGGTCTTCCTCTACCTGTTATGGATCAGCACAGGATTTACCCTGTTTGCCCTTTCCAGGTCCTTTGGCCATATTTTAAAACAATTTCTGGAACTGACCGCCCATGCCCAGGCATGGCATGCCATCAGCGCCTATTCGGGAAGTATCAACACAGCCACATTTATGCTGGTGGGGTTGATTACCCTTTTTTTCAATCAAACCTGGAAAATCAACGAAAAAATTGAGATAGAACAGCAGATTGCCCAGGCAGACAAACTTGCAGCCCTGAGGGAATTATCAGCAGGGGTGGCCCATGCAATCAACAATCCCTTAGGCATTATACTCGGGTATACCCAGCTTTTGTTAAAGCAGGAAACAGGCCAGGGCAAAGCAGATCTTGAAATCATAGAAAAACATGTAAAAAACTGCAGACATGTGGTATCAGACTTTCTTGCCTTTTCACGAAAAGACAGTGCCAGGCCCGGGGTCATTGATATCACCGAAATCATTGAAAATGTCACCCATTTTCTTTCCAACCATTCAGATTTCGGCATCCTTCAAAAGTACTTTACACTTTTTATTTTTTTTAACCACGAAACACACGAAAGGCACGAAAAATATAAAAACTAAACACAAAAAGTGTAAACTACTTTTGAAGCATTATGAAGGATGCCCAGATTTCCAAAACATTGAAATAACATTCACCCCCTGCAGACGGGATACATTAAAGATCCTGGGCAATGAACAGGAACTTTCCCAGGTCCTGGTCAACCTTATTATCAATGCCTGCCATGCCACCCGTAAAGCAGGCCGCATTGACATTATCACCCGGAAAACCCTTGACAAAAACGCATTGATCATAGTAAAGGATAATGGAATAGGCATCGAAAAAAAAAATTAGCCAGAATTTTTGATCCATTTTTCACAACCAAACCCCTGGGACAGGGAACAGGGCTCGGTCTTTCCGTGACAACAACCCCCAAACACTGCCCGGGTTTTGAACAATTTAAGAATCTCAAATCCTTTACATGATAATGTCCAAACTGCAATACCCCAAAGGAAATCTTTTCCGACGAATTTGACAAAGCCCATAAATGTGATAATTGCGGTGAACCCATTGATTTTAAACAATGCACACTTGACGCAGGCGCATAACCTCACCCTGCCCCGGAAAGAACTCCACTCCGGGGCAATCATCCTGGGGGAATTTTTTAATTAAAGCTGAATCCCTTTTCCTGAAAAAGAGCCAGACAGGCAGTGACCGCATCCTTATCGTAAAGCCGTCCTTTATTTTTTGAAATTTCCTCAAATGCAATATCCAGTCCCAGGGCCGGGCGGTAGGGCCTGTGAGAGGACATGGCTTCAACCACATCTGCCACTGCCATGATTTTGGCTTCAGGAAGAATTTCATCTTCTGAAAGGCCGTTGGGATATCCTGACCCGTCAATTCTCTCATGGTGCTGATAAACAATTCTGGCAAGGGGAAAAGGGAAACTTATATCCTTGAGTATGTCAAACCCCACCTGGGGATGGCATTTAATCAGATTAAACTCTGTCTCTGTCAGGCGGGTGGGTTTTGACAGCAGTTCCGCTGGTATGGATATCTTCCCCAGATCGTGAACCGTGCCGGCCATGTGTATACCTTCTGCCTGTTCCCGGGACAGCCCCATATATTCAGCCATGGCACAGGCAAGACCGGCTACCCGTTTCTGATGCCCGGCTGTATACGGGTCCCTTGCCTCTACCGTCAATGACAGGGAATTAATCATGCCCTCAAGTATCTTTTTTGACTGATCCAGGGCTTTTTTTAAATCCTCCCTGAGCCTTCTTTCTCTGACCACCCTGGTCAGGCGGATAGTAAATTCCTTAAGGTCAAAGGGCTTTTGAATAAAGTCATTTGCCCCCTTTGCAATGGCATTTTCATAGGTAACATCCTGAATATAACCGGTCATCATGAGCACATCCTGATCGTAAGAGGCCCGGATTTTTCGGGTAAGGGCAATACCGTCCATAACAGGCATGGTAATATCTGTAATCACCACATCCACATGTTCTCTGTCAAGTATCTCCAGGGCATCTTTGCCGTTTGACGCCTGAAAGCAGGTATAATTATTTCTGCCTACTGTTTTTTCAATCAATTCCCGAATGGACTGCTCGTCGTCAACTATCAGGATAGATGTCTGTTTCTGCCTGGATTCATTCATGTTTCAGACCTTTATATCTGATTTCTCGAAAATGACCCCTCAAGGTAAATGTCAATATCAACAAATGGATCATCCAGTAATATACATTCAGATTATGACTCTGGCAAGGATGTTCTCATCCTGGGATTGCAATTTTCTCCCATAAAAGGTAATGTGCCGGCATATTGAATTCAATTTCAGCCATAAAACCTCAGCCATAAACCAGGGAGCAGAAGTGAAAGGATTGATTATTACCGCCCACGGCAGCCGAAAACCTGATTCCAACAAAGGAATTATTGAAATTGCACAGAAATTTTCAGACATTGCACAAGATCATTTTTTTCCTGTTCAATACGCCTTTCTGGAATTTGCCCGGCCAAACCTTGAACAGGCCATTGAAGATATGATTAAAAAAGGAAGCAGGCAAATATTGATATTTCCTTTTTTTCTTGGCGCGGGCAGTCATGTGACCAAAGACATCCCGGATATTTTATCAAAAATGGAAACAAAATATCCTGACATTCAATTTACGGCAATGACCCATCTTGGGGCTGCCGACAAAATAAATGAATTGATCTTTGCAGAAGCTGTAAAATACATATAACCCCCATGCCCTGACGGGCACAACAAAGCATGAAAGCTTTTAGCTGTTAGCTGTTAGCTTTTAGCTGTTAGCTTTTAGCTGTTAGCTTTTAGCTGTTAGCTGTTAGCTGTTAGCTGTTAGCTGTTAGCTTTTAGCTGTTAGCTGTTAGCTTTTAGCTGTTAGCTGAGTACTGATGGCTTTCATATAACGGCCATGCCTTGACAGGCACAACAAAAAATGAAAGCCGTCTGCCGTCACTGGCTTAAAACTTAACACTTAAAACTTAACACTTTCATATAACCCACATGATGCGCAGCATCACAACGAAAAATGAAACAGGGGAGTGCCGCCCCCAGCTGTTTCATATAAAAAAAAAGGACGGGAAAAAATGAATAATTTTTTTTTCAATCTGGTGAACAGGCCTTCCCCTGTTTTTTTTCTGATTTCAGGGCCCTGCGTCATTGAAAACTGGGATGTGACTTTTTCTACGGCCAAAAGATTAAAAGACATTACAGAAAAACTGCAGATTCCCTTTATATTCAAATCCTCGTTTGACAAGGCCAACCGGACATCTGTCTCCTCCTTCAGGGGACCTGGGTTTGACAGGGGTCTGGAAATTCTCAATGACATTAAGACCCGGTTAAACATACCTGTTATTTCAGACATCCACCTTCCTGACCAGGCTGAAAAGGCGGCAAAGGTGCTGGATGTGCTGCAGATTCCCGCCTTTCTATGCCGGCAGACAGATCTTATCCTGGCGGCATGCCGGACAGGCAGGCCTGTGAACATTAAAAAGGGACAGTTCCTCTCCCCCTTTGACTGCAGCAATATAATTGCCAAGGCATCTTCTGCCGGACCCTGTGATATCTGTATCACAGAAAGGGGAACCAGTTTTGGATACAACAACCTGGTGGTGGACTTCCGGTCCATTGATATTCTGTCCCGGATGGGCGTTCCCGTGGTATTTGACGCCACCCACAGCGTACAGCTGCCCGGAGGAGGAGGAAATGCATCTTCAGGTGATCGGCGCTATGTGCCGTGCCTTTCAAGAGCAGCCATTGCAGCAGGGGCCCACGGCCTTTTTATGGAGACCCACCCTGATCCTGACAATGCTTTGTGCGACGGACCCAATTCCATCCCCCTGGAGGACATGACAGATCTTTTATCCACCCTTTGTGCCATTAAACAGGCTGCAGGTTAAACTTATGAAACACAGACTTGAAAAAATAGAACTGCTTTTGCTCGATGTGGACGGCGTACTTACCACCGGCAAGATCATATATGCTGACTCAGGAGAGCAGATAAAAGTCTTTCATGCCCGGGACGGTCTGGGATTAAGGCTTCTGATGGACAATCATATTCAGGCCGGGATCGTAACGGGAAGGACGGCCTGCAGTGCCCTCACCCACAGGTGCAGAAACCTTGGCATTGATCTTGTCTGTGACGGCATAAAAGACAAAAACGCAGCCCTGGAGAACATTGCCGATAAGACCGGAATATCATTGGAACATACAGCCTTTATGGGCGATGACCTGATTGATCTGCCGGCCATGAAGATTGCGGGCATATCCATTACTGTACCGGATGCCCCGGAAGAGGTAAAAAAAAGGGCAGACATCATCACAAAAGCCAGGGGTGGTCAGGGGGCGGTCAGGGAAGCATGCGAAATGATCCTGAAAGCAAAAAATTTGTGGGAAAAGGCATTAAGACCCTATATCAGCTGATATTCAGTCCCATTTTCTCAAGCCGCTTTTTCATATCCCCGTAATGTGATCCCTTCCAGAAAATTTGTCTGCACACAGGACATATTTTAAAAAAATGATAGTATTTTCTGGTTTTAGGCGCAAGCCTGTGGATAATATGTTTTTTTTCAATATCCACAAGCGGCACATTGCACAGGGAACATCTGGAAAGAAATTTAAAATCTGAACTGTCCAGTCCAAAATAATTCAACACTTCAGGGAGCTGAATCCAGGGATCTGAAGCTTTTACTCTTTTTGCATATACAATTTTTTTCCGCTTTAACAGCCCTGTATCCCGGGTAAGGACCACCCTTTTTTCTGCTGCGGCAATATCGGCAATTTCTCTGTCTGTACAGGCGTTGGAAAATTTAACGTCAAATCCCAGTTTTAAAAGTATTTTAGCCAGTTTCCCGGCATTGACATCCACAATGAATTTTAGTTCATCAAAAGGAAAAGGTCTTAACAGGGTTTTTTGGGTAATGTCAAAGGGCTGAACCACTGAACATATGCGTATTTCATCCCCGGACACGGGGATAAATGAAAAATCAATTTCTCTATTTTCAAAAATAATCTGCCCGGCCTCGGTATGGGGAACCCCCAGGGACTCCATAATATCCTTTATGGATGCCCCTTTTCTGGTGGGGCAGGCAATGGCTTTTCCCGGGTCCAGACCGGGTAGAAAAAAATCAAAGGCCCTGTCAAAAAAAAGCAAAACAGATCCCATGCATCCCCCCTTTATATTCATATCCAATTAGGGATCTGGAAGAAAATAATATACGTATATTGCGCAGGCCAATTTGTATGATCGGGTTGTTCGTCTTCAAGGCGCGGTAATGGGGGCATATTGAAATATGTCCCATTGGCGCAACGCAGTAGACGGGCAAAAAACAAGCAAGATGCGTAGATTATTTTTTGGAAGATCCCTTATCTGTATACTTTAATTGCAGGCAAGGTGTTTGTCAAAAAAACAATGGATTTTCTGGTTATAACGGATTTGGGGGACCATGCTTAACTATTTGAATTTATTATAACGCATTATGGTTCATATTCTGATATTGTGTCAATAGGCAGGACAGAGAATTCATCCTCAATGTCCAAGAAACCCGAAAATTAGGGAAGGTCTGAAATACAGAATCAATGGTCTCCCCCAAATCCGTTATAACCAGCAGATATTTAAACGGGAAACCGATATTGTTGCCCGTTACGGCGGAGAGGAATTTGTGGTGGTTCTGCCGGGAAACAATACAGAAAAAACACATAACATAAACTGGCCGAACAATTCCGTTCAGACATTGAAAAGACTCAAGTTCATAACAAAAACCATACCATCAAAACAACCATAAGCATGGGTATTGCCAGCTGCATACCAGAACACAATGCCTCTGAAGACTCTCTTATTTTTTCAGCCGACACAGCCCTGTACAAAGCCAAAAACAATGGAAGAAACCAGATTCACGTGCTTTAACTCGATTATCAAGTTCAACCTCTTTTTTTCCTTTTTCCTTTTTTACTGGTTTTTTTCTTCTGCCTGCGGGATCGATTGTCCATGGGCGCCATTTTCACCAGTTTAGGCTCAAATTTTGCGACAATGTCAATGAGATCTTCCTGATCGGCCATAACTGTTTCAATATCCTTATAGGCCATGGGGATTTCGTCAATCCCCCCGGATATAAGGGTTATTTCTTTTTCCTTTAAAAGCGCGTTAAGATCATTCCATTGAAACTTCTTGATGGCGGCAGTGCGGCTCATCCGTCTGCCAGCGCCATGGGCAGCGGAATTAAGGGCCTCTTCGTTGCCAAGCCCTCTTACAATAAAGGCCGGAGAGGCCATGGAGCCCGGAATAATCCCCATAACGCCTCTGTGGGCCGGGGTCGCTCCTTTTCTGTGCACAATCACCGGCCTTTGAAACAATGTCTCCTTCCAGGCAAAATTATGATGGTTCTCCAGGGTAAAAACAGAGCCTGCACCGAGATGATCCAGCACTGACCGGTGAATAATCTCATGACCGGCAGAGGCATATCTTCCCATGAGCGCCATTGCACGCCAGTATTCCTGACCGTCTGAACTGTCAAGATCAAGCCAGGCCAGATGGTTTAATCCTTTTGGAAGCTCAGGATGGTGTTGTCTGGCCACACGGCTGTAGTGATCTGCAATGGCAGCGCCTGCCCCCCTGCTGCCGCTGTGGGTCAAAAGGGCCAGATATTTACCTTTTGAAAGAAAAGACTCATCCCATTCAAGAATCAGCCGCCCAAACTCTGCAAAATGGTTTCCCGCCCCGCTGGTACCGAGCTGTTTCCAGGCCTTGTCCTTAAGGGCTTTTGTCTGGGGGCAGAAGCCCCAGTCTTCATCCATAACCTTGTGGTGTTTTGGTTTTTGAAAGAATTCACCAACACCAAAACAGGTCTCATGCTCCAGCGCAATTTTAAACCGTCCCCTCTGGGATTCATACACCTCATAGGGAATATCAAGTATGGTCATCTTCATTCTGCAGGCAATATCAACACCGACGGCATAGGGGATGACCGCGTCCCTGACGGCCAGAACCCCGCCTATGGGCAGGCCGTAACCTTTATGGGCATCGGGCATAAGCGCGCCCCTGACCGCAATTGAAAGGGAGCAGGCATCCTCCATCTGAGCCACTGCAGCCGGATCAGGATCTCTGCCCCAGATCTTATAAAAGGCTGTTTTTTTATCTGACAAATCTTTTTTCATGGTTCACTCTCCTGTTGCATCCCTGTCAATTATCATATATAGTGCTTGAACGAAAACTCACCCATCTGCTGCGTTGCTGCAAAATTTTGCCAAATTATATAATCGGGCCTCATGTACATGAGTACACTCCGGTTTCAAAATTTCTTGCGCCTTGCATATGGGCAACTTTTCGTCCAAGCACGGTTTTCGGTCAGGCACTATATAATTGAACGTCCAAATTTTTCAATGTTGACATTACATATGAGGGGGGTCAGGCCCGCTTTATTGTCATTAGCTAAGGCGTTTTTGGAAGATCCCTTATACTGAATAGGAAAGATAATGACAATAACGCAGACCTCACCCCATTTTCGATATATTGTATAACAGCCTGCTCTGACAGGCAAAACAAAATTATAAAAGACAGCAGCTGTAAGCTGTCAGTAACCACCAGGAAAAAATTTGGCATTGTTTACTGGGAGCTGGGAGCTGATAACTGAGTACTGATGGCTTTCATATAAAAAAATAAGTAAAGTGTCCCCGAATTTAAAAGTGTCCCCGAATTTAATGAATATAACAAATACAGACCACAGCACATTATCCGGTTCAGATCACAGCCTTGAAAGACCGTTGATAAGAACCTTTATTGCCGTGCCCCTGCCTGAAATTATTATTGTTTTTCTGTCAAAACTTCAAGAAGAAATCAAACAAAAAAAAATTAAAGCATCCTTAACTAAGGTAAAAACCATGCACCTGACCTTGAAATTTCTGGGGGATACCCCTGCAGAGGCTATTGACAGGATAAAAGAGGTGATTAAAATTACAGGTGAAAGACATTCTCATTTTTCTCTGTGTGCAGGGGGAATTGGTGTATTTCCTTCAGTAAAAAAGGCAAGGGTAATTTTTTCCGGTGTAAAAGGGCAAACAGACCGTCTTGAAAATCTTCATAAGGAACTTGACAAACAGCTCTCAGGTCTGGAATTTTCAAGGGAAAGAAAACGGTTTTCCCCGCATCTTACCCTGGCACGCATTAAAAAGAGGCAAGACCCGTTAAAGCTGATCCGTCTGATAAAGGAAAATCAGGATCAGAAAACAGAAAGCTTTACCGCAAAAACCATATGTCTTTTTAAAAGTGAACTGAACCCGGCCGGTGCCGTCCACACAAAACTGTTTGAACAGAAACTTTGACACAGACCGCAATTCAAAGTAAAAGGAGAGGTTAAATGCCAATATACGAATACAGATGTACCCAATGTGACGCTTCATTTGAAAAACTTGTATTTTCAGGGGAAGAAAAGGATGTAGAATGCCCTGAATGCTGCAGCAGAGAAGTTGAAAAAAAAATGAGCGCTGCAAGTTTCCTGGGGTCAGGCAGCAGCGCCTGTACGCCCCAGAGGCAGACAGGCTTTTCCTGAGCCAGATAACTTAAGGGGCAGCAGGTGGCTGCCCACGACAGTTCTGCAACCTGATCATCCCGTGTAAGGAAATAAAAAAAATTGTTTACTGAAGCCATATCATATCAGGCAGCCCTGATTGCAGGACTGCTTTCTTTTTTTTCGCCCTGTATTCTGCCGCTTATACCTGCGTATTTCACCTTTATAACCGGCCTTTCCCTGGATGAACTGACCCGGCAGAGTACCAGGGCAACCCGGCAAAAGGTAATCATCTCAACCCTTGCCTATGTCTGCGGATTTTCCTTTGTGTTCATTCTTCTGGGCGCTTCTGCATCGTATATGGGAGGGCTTGCTGCTGAATACAACTGGATCATCAGGTATGCAGGTGGGGCCATTGTCCTTGTTTTCGGCCTTCACCTGATCGGGGTAATCAACATTAAAAAGCTGAATTTTGAAAAAAGAATTCACATGAGTGAAAAGCCCTTTCATATCATGGGAACCTTTGCCATAGGCATGGCCTTTGGTGCCGGGTGGAGTCCGTGTATCGGTCCCATGCTCGGCTCCATTCTGATTCTGGCCGGCAGCCAGGACACTGTTCTAAAGGGAATTGTTCTGCTCAGCATCTACTCTGCCGGACTGGCCCTGCCCTTTATACTCATCTCCTTTTTTGTCACACGACTGGTTGAAATCATGAAAAAAGCCAAAAAAACTCTTTTTTATGTCAACAAAGTATCCGGCGCCCTGCTCATTATTCTGGGCGTTCTTTTGATTACCGATAAATTCAGATTGCTGGCTGCCGTTTAAATTAAAATCAATTCACCTTTCGCTGGGATGCACCCCATCTTAATTGTTAACACTTGACATCAAAATTTTATGTCTGGTTTCCGGAAAACCGAGTCAGGCATAAAAGAACCTGATCATCACTTAAATAAAGGAAAAAATTATGAAAAAAACCACAGCCCTGGTTTTTGCCGTGACAACGCTTTTTCTCATAATAAGCCTGCCGGGTTTCGGCATATGCCAGGACATACAATGGAAGTCCTATGAAAAGGGAATAGAACAGGCAGAAAAACAAAACAAAAAAATTCTTCTCTATTTCCACGCAGACTGGTGCGCCTTTTGCAAAAAAATGGACACATCAACCTTTCAGAACCAGAGTCTAGTGGCATATCTGACTGACAATTTCATTGCCATTGCTGTCGATTCTGAAAAAAAAAAGAAAATTGCCTCCGCCTACAGGGTAAGGGGACTTCCCACGCTCTGGCTGCTCAAGGAAGACAGTGAAAAACTCAGCAGCCTGCCTGGATATGTTGATGCAGACAGACTGATCAATATTCTTAAATACGTTAACACCGAAAATTATACAAAAATGAGTTTTGCAGATTTCCTTGACATGATTTAAAAAAAGCATTTCCAGGCTTATATCAGGTCAATGCTGCGGCCTTTAAAGACAAAGGCAAAAAAAGCCTTGATATCCTCGGTCATGATGTAAAAACAGGGCACCATTACCAGGACGATAAAGGTGGCAAACAAGACCCCGAACCCCAGGGAAATGGCCATGGGAATCAAAAATCTGGCCTGCCGTGATGTTTCAAGAATCATGGGCATGAGGCCGAAAAAAGTGGTCAGGGTGGTCAGCAGGATGGGTCGAAACCGCTGTTCTGCCGTATGCTGAAGGGCTGTCATTGTTTTTTCGCCCTGCCTGATCTCTCTATTTGTAAAATCAATCAACACCAGGGAATCATTTACCACCACCCCGGACAATGCAACAATGCCAAACAGGCTCATTACACTCAATGAATATCCCATTATAAAATGACCGGCAATGGCGCCCACAATGCCGAAGGGAATGCACAGCATAATGATAAAGGGCTGAAAATAACTTTTAAAGGGGATGGCAAGGATCACATAAATAACAAAAAGGGAAAAAAGAAGTCCCTGGATCAGCATTGAAACACTGTCCCTGATGTCAGCCTGGGTCCCTTCAAAACTATAGGACAGGGAGGGGGTCTTTTCCATTAAATCCGGAAGCACATCTTTTGCCAGGTTCTTTAACAGCATATCTGCCTTTGATCTGGGAAAAATATTGGCCGTCACCGACACCACCCGCATGCCGTCTTCCCGTGAAATGGAAGTAAAGGCCCTTGAATACCTCAGTTCTGCAGCGTCCCTGAGAAGAATTTCACCCTGTGGTGCCTTTAAAACAAGATCCTCAAGGGTTGCCTCATAATCCCTTTCCCATTCAGGCAGTTTTACCATCACCTCGATCTCGTCGGGCCCCCTTAAAAAAGCAAGGGCCTCCTTGCCATAAAAGGCGTTTCTAAGCTGGCGGCCGATTTCCCGGGATGTAAGCCCCATTCTTTCGCCTGCAGGCAGGATGGTGATATCCATCTGATTTTTGCCCTTTGCAGACCCATCGTCAATATCTGTGACACCGTCATAAAAACTCAGTTTGTCTGCCAGAAGTGTTCCTGCATTTTCAAGTATGGTCTTATCCGGATGGCTCAGCCGTATTGTAACGCCTTTGCCGGCGCCTGGCCCGCCGCGGTCAGATTCAAAAGTCAAAGACTCAAGCCCTGTGATACTGCCTGTATATTTACGCCATTTTAAGGAAAACTGCGTGGTGCTGATGGGTCTGATGCCTGCATCGGTAAGATAGGTGCGCACACTGATCTCACTGCCCCTGATATAGGAAAAAATACCTGTGGACAATTCTTCCTTTCCATTTTCCGATATCACCTTTTCTGCAGCATCCACCAGAATTTTTTCCACGGCAAGCATCTGGGCATCAGGTGCCCCCACAGGAAGAACCGCGCTGGCAAAGGCATAATCCGATTCAATGGAAGGAAAAAGGGTCATCCCCATTCTACCGGATTTAACATATCCTGAAGTGATAATCAAAACCGCTGCAGACGCAGCAATAACAATATATCTGCATCTAAGGCAAAAGGTTAAAAACGGACCGTACCCATTTTTCACAAACAATTCAAATCTTTCACTGAATCTATTCTGGTATCTGTATATAAAACTGAGAAACCCTTTTTTTTGGGGGGCTTTCTGGTGTCCCAGATGGGCCGGCAGAATCAAAAGACTTTCAATTAAGGAAACAAAAAGAACGCTGATCACAACAACAGGGATGAATTTAAAAATCTTTCCCATCACGCCTGGAATAAAAAACATGGGCATAAAGGCAACAATATTGGTAATGATGCTGAAGGTGACCGGCATGGCAACCTCTTTTACCCCCTTGACTGCAGAATCAAAACTGGACAGCCCTTTTCTTCGGTTGTAATAAATATTTTCACCCACAACAATGGCATCGTCCACCACAATGCCCAGGGTAACAATAAAGGCAAACATGGTGATCATATTGATACTGAAGTCAGTAAAGGGAAAAATCAGAAACGAGCCCATAAAGGAAATGGGAATCCCCAGGCTGACCCAGAATGCCAGCCGGATCTCAAGAAAAAGTGCCAGCAGGATAAAAACAAGACCTAACCCCAGAAACGCATTTTTTAAAAGCAGGGTTCCCCTTTGGAGAAAAATTCTGGACCGGTCCCTGAGTATGGAAAGTTTAAGATCTCCAGGAAGTTCATGGTTGATCTCCTTCATCATCTTTTTTACAGCCGTTGAAACCTGTACCGGGGACTGGGAGCCCACCCGGAACACATCAATCAACAGGGCTTTTTCTCCGTTGAACCGGGCATCTATCCTTGAATCTTCAAACCCCTCCTTTACCTCTGCAATATCTTCCAGCAGAACCCTGGAACCGTCATTTAAGGTAATAACGGGAATTTTACTGTATTCAAAAGCCCATTCCTTAAGATCCTTGATCCTTACCAGCAGATCTCCGCCATGGGCTTCAATATTACCCGCACCCACTTCCACAGATGCGTTTCTAACGATTGCCCCCACTTCCTCCAGGGTAAAATTGTATTTTCTAAGATTTTCAATGGGAATTTCCACATGGATTTCCCTGTCCCGTGCGCCGCTGAGCTCAACCTGGGTAATAAACGGACTGGTCTGCAGCCTGTCCTTGATCTGCTCTGCTGTGTCCCTGAGCACAAAATGATTTTCCGAGCCTGACAGAATAAGGTCCATCACCCCTCTTTTTCTATCAGCAATGGAAATCTCAGGTTCTTCAGCCTGATCAGGAAAAGTGGTGATTCGATTGACTTCGGTTTCAACTTCCTGCCACAATTTTATGATATCTGCAGATTCAAGGGCTTCAATGGCAATGGTGCCTGACCCTTCATAGGCAGTGGCGCTTATTTTATCGATGCCTTCAAGGCCTTCAACGGCCTCTTCCACCGGAAGAATCACCCCCTTTTCAACTTCTTCAGGGCTTGCGCCGGGATAGAGAACAGACACCATCACCGTATCTGTTGAAAATTCAGGAAACACCTCCTGGGTGATCTGCATGCCCACAATCAGTCCGCCCGCAAAAAACACCAGCATGAGAAGATTGGCGGCAACCGAATTTCCCGCCATCCATGACAGCGGGCCTTTATTTAGCTCTGCTTTTACTTTGTCTGTCAAATTATTTCTTTTCCAAAGGGGAGTCTTTAAGGTTCACAGCAACGGGCATGCCATCTACAGGAATGGTAATGGCTGAGGTAATGATCTTTTCGCCTGGAAACAGTCCCTCTCTGACAAGGACATTGTTTCTGTTTTTCCAGAAAATATTTATTCGTTTTATTTTCAATTTGTCATTGTCATATATCCACACATAATGATTGTCACGGACGTATTTTCTCGGCAGGGCAATTATCTCTTCAACGGTTTCTATTTTGATGGAAAGGGCCACATAATCTTTGGCCAGCAGAGGGGCAGAACCAGACTCAAGCCCAAGGGGATCATCAATCTCTATAAGGACTTCAGCCAATCTGGATTTTTCCGCTATCCGGCCTGTGATTGATTTTAACCGACCTTTTCTTTTTATATCAGAGGTCTGGGAGGTTAAAACCACTTCAGCCTGACCTGTTTTTTTTGAAAGAACGGGTATCCGGTCCGACGGGACAAAGGCCGTCACCCAGTATGTGTCTGTCCCGTAAAGGGAAGCCAGGGTCTCCTGGGTGGTGATGCAAGACCCCTGATTCACATGCCTTTCAATGACAATTGCGTCAAACGGTGCGTTTATTATGGTTCTTGACAGATCCAGCCGGGCCTGGTTAAGATCGGAAACAGCCGATTCAAGGTCTGCTTGTGCACTTGCCAGCTGGGGTTTTCTCAAAGCCAGTGACCGGTCCTCCAAGGTGTATTCTTCTGATTTTTCATACATCAAGAGTTCTTTTTCTGCACTTTTCTGCTTTCCCTGTTCCAGTTCCAGAGATGCTCTGGCCTTTTTCACCCGGGTTCTGGATTTTTCAACGGCAATAAGAAAATCTGCCTGATCAATTTTGACAAGGATGTCTCCTTTTTTAACTACGCCGCCGGGATAAAAGGAATCAGAAATTTCAACAATCTCTCCGGAAACTTCTGCATTTAATTCAATTTCCTTTGACGGCCTGACCTCTCCCATTGCCTGAACAAGGATATCTGCATTTTCCTGTTTCAATTCAAGCACGTCAACAAAGACCGGCTTTGGCGCTTCTTTGCCCTTTTGTTTTACAGCGGGCTTATGATTGATAAAATAAAGGTATCCCCCGATCCCTGCCCCTGTTATCATTAGAACAATAACAATCTGAAAAAAAATCTGTACAGCCTTTAAGGTTTTATTGCTCATCTGCTTTTCCCAGTCTTTCAACAAATTCCTTTGTCCATTTGTTTCCAATGGATCTGTAAAGTGCAACCCTGTAGGAAACAAGGTCTGCCATCTCATTGACAAGGGATATTTCCATGTTTTTCATAAAATTATACCGTTCAATATAGGACACATAGTCACTGCTTCCATTGATATATTCAATTTCAGAATGATAGAGAGCTGCCTTTGCAGCGTTTAGACTTTTTTGGACAAAATCAATTCTTTGTTTCTGAAATTTTTCCCTTGCCAGTGCATCTCTGACCTCATTCACGGCCGCAAGAACAATTGATGCATAATTATGAAAGCTTTCCTCTTTTTCAGCTTCTGACTTTTTTACCTGATTTTTCAGGTATCCCCCTTGAAACACCGGGGCGGTGAGATTGGCAGCCAGGTTTGATATCCAGTCTTCAAAGGAAAGAGAAAAGTCATCCGAAGCTGTGGAAAGGGAGGCAGAAATGGAGATTCTGGGTAAAAGAGCGGCCCTGGCCGAGCCAAGATTTTCATGGGCCGACATCAGCCTTAACCTGGCTGCATTGACATCCGGCCTTGATTTTAAAAGCGTTGATGGAATACCGGCATCGGGAAGCAGGGCAATCCTGAAGATGTTTTCTCCCAGGCCAGAAAGGTGCACACTCTCTCCGGTAAGAAAGGCCATTTTGTTCTCAAGCACTGAAATCTGGGATAACAATGCCTTAATATCCGCCTTGACCGACAAAAGGTCTTTTTTCTGATCATACACATCAGACCCGTTGACCATCCCGCTGGCATACCGCTGCCTTAAAATTTCAAGCTGATCTGCATTTGCCCTTTCAAGCGCTTTTAAAAGCTTAAGGCGTTTTCTTGAAAACACTATATCCTTCCAGGTATTGACCACCTGGGCAGACACAGTTACCGCTGCCGCCTCAAGATCCTTTTCAACGGCTTTTTCCGTTAACGCGGCAGCATCCCTTTCTGATTTTATTCTCCCCCAGAGATCAATTTCATAGGAGGCAGCCAGCCCGAGAGATAAAGACTCCGTGATATCTGTATGGCCATCCTGATGGGTATTTGTCTTGGATGTGTCCGCCTCAATGTTCAGATCCGGAAATAGGTCTGCCCTGGCCATGGCGGCAGCCGCCCGGGCTTTTTTGAGTGAGGCAAACGCAGCCTTTAAAGAATAATTTTTTTCCAGAGATTTTTCCACAAGGGCATTGAGCTCAGAATTATTGAAATCCTCCCACCATTTCTCAATTTTACTGGTTTTTCCCGGCTTTATTATGTATTCTGCTGGAAGATCCAATTCAGGCAAAAGAGACGAATCTTTTGATCCTGCTGCACATCCCAGCAGAAACATCAAAGCAAGCACTGTTACAATAAATTTATACATATTAAAATACAGGGACACTTTAAAATAGGGGGACACTTTACTTAATTCGATCATTAAAATAGGGGGACACTTTACTTAATTCGATCATCATTTTTTTTCAATACCCGGCATGGCCGGCCAATGATCATCCGCCCGGCCACAACAAAGCATACCCTGCATAAAACCGACCCTTGTTTCCTGTCTTTTGTTTCAAGTTTTTTTAACGCATGGCAGGACAAAAAGTCTGATCTCCTTTGGTTCTCAAAGTTCCTGACAGAACAACCGTTGACGGTGTTTCATGATTTGTTGTGAGCACGCTGCTCATGCCGGTTTTATATGAAAATTGTGTTATTTAGGCAACCGATAATACACTATTTAACAAATTTTACATCTAAAAATATTATAAAAAGCCATGCCCTGATATTATACCTATGCGGGATCAGGCCCGGATCATTAATATGACACCTGCCGGCCCGGGTTCACAAGGGCTCTGGCAGATCCATACCGCCGGCAGATGCCAAACCAGTTGACAAACGCTGTACAAATGAATAAATAAATCCCTATGCGACTTAGAAATATCATACTTGTCCTTGCACTCCTTGCCGCACTTGCGGTTACCTCAGGGGGCTATCTATACTATGCATCTTTGAAACAGGCCGCTTTTAATCAGAAAGATGACCATGCTGAAACAAGAATTGAACTTCTTAAAAGACAGCTTGCCATGTATCTTTCCGAGCATATCAAACCGGTAAAGGCCCTGGCCGGCATTGAAGAGCTTGAAACTGCCTTGAAAAGAAAAGATACAGTATCCATAAAAGAAGTCAACCCGGTTCTTGACAATTTTGCCAACGCCCTTGACCTGGATGTCTGCTATTTAATGGATGATAAGGGGTTAACCATTGCATCCAGCAATAGAACGGCACAAGACTCCTTTGTTGGCAAAAATTTTTCCTTCAGGCCTTATTTTAAGAATGCTCTGGCTGGAGATACAGCCACATATCTGGCCCTTGGCACCACATCCGGGAAACGAGGGGTCTACTACAGCCACCCTGTTTATGATTCTCAAACCGCTGCACTGCTCGGGGTTGCTGTCATCAAAGCCTCGGTGGAACTGGTTGAAGCGCTTTTGTTTACAGATTACCAGGGCATTCTCCTTGTTACAGATCCCAACGGCATTATCTTTATCTCCAACAAAAACGAGCTGAGATTCAAGATGATGTGGGAGCTTTCCCAGGAGAGAATCCAAAAGATCCAGGAGTCAAGACAATTCGGCAGAGGACCATGGCCCTGGGCGGGATTTTATATCACAAAGGACAGGCATGTAGAAAACCAGAATAAAAAAGGGCATCCTTTTAGTGCTGAAAAGGGGAAAGGCACCACTATCTGCTGCAGCGTACCGGAAAGGAGTCATTTTTGATTAAAGTTCTGCTGGCCGATGATCACAAGATCGTCCGGGAAGGTCTGAAAAGAATCATTGAAGAAAGCGGTGAAATGGAAGTCATAGCAGAAGCAGCAGACGGCAGCGAAGCCATAAAAAAAAGCCATGGACAACAGCCCTGATGTGGCTGTGGTGGATATTTCCATGCCCGGCATGGACGGGCTTGAAGTAGTGGCCAGACTTAAGGATTACACCCCTGAAATTCCTGTGCTGATTCTGACCATGCACGATGAGGAACAATATGTGGTCCGGGCCGTTGAAACCGGTGTCATGGGCTATGTAACCAAGCAGTCTGCTCCCGAACAGCTGGTGGATGCTGTCAAAAAAGTCTTTTCCGGCAGCAGGTACCTGACGGAAAAGGCAAGTGAAACCCTGGCCTTGAAAATTGTCAAGGGGGAAGCGGTCCCAGACAGGGATGGATTCCCTCTCAATGCGAGAACTCCAGGTGTTGTGCAAGCTTGCCGTGAAAAAGACAAACCATGAAATCGCAGACACCTACAATATCAGTGTGAAAACCGTTGACACCTACCGCTCCAGGATTTTAAAAAAACTCAACCTCAGAAACAATGCTGAATTGTCAAGATTTGCCATAAAAAACAAAATTGTTGAATTATAGCAATTGAGGGGCAGATGCTTATACTCGATCATCAAGTTTTTTGAATACCGCGCCCTCAGCGGTTGCCTGTCAGGAACGAGAACGACGGAGGACTATTGTCTGACTGACATCTGCATTTTATAGGATCTGCCTTTAAAAAAAGCTGTGGCACAGGCTGCAAATTCACGGGGCTCATAAAATGTGCAGGAGAACAGATCAAGATATACTGATTCAGCTCCGCTGACAAAATACCCGGACAGGGCAGCGGTCTCAAACAACTGGGTCATGGTAACCCCTTCAAAACCGTAATCGTTTACAAAAGGCATAATCCGGCATTTCCCAAGCCTTTTACAACCCAGTTGACAGCCCGTGTCACAGGCAAATTTTTCAATTTCTGCCGGGCTGCTTATCAATTCAGGATCGCTGCTGTAGATATCCACCAGGGTTGAAACCCCCCAGGGGGTCGTCTGTTTATATGTCTTTTCCCATGAAATCGGAGAAATGTCTGGATTTTCAATCATCTCACCCAGATCTCTGTGTTCAACAGCCCGGGGGACAATCCCCCGGTTCAAGTCCGAGGAAATCACCACATTTTCTGCCCCGAAAGATGCCTGCATTGAATTGACAGCGGTTTCCAGGTCAATGCAGTCATCGCAGACAAAAATATCCACTGCAGCATAATCATGTTCCGGCCATGCATGAATGGTAAAATGCGACTGAGCAATAACCACAACACCGCTTACGCCCTGGGGGCTAAATTTATGGAAAGAGGAACTGACAATCCTGGCATTGCTTTCATTGGCGGCTTTTATCAGCGAAGCCTCAACCCGGTCCGCACGGGTCAGGGCATTGGGGCTGCACTTGTAGTACTCAATGGTCAGCTGCCTTCCCAGGACCAGACCATCCTCTGAGTCGGCCCCCTTCCTCCCTTTGTTGATTCTGTCTGCAAACAAGGATTTCATTTACTTATTTTTCCAAAATAATCATTCTTTTGGGCTTGGTCATAACATCGGCCACTCGTCACATTTGGCGTGCCATTACCCCATAGTATCAAAAATTCTTTTAAACACAATACACTGCCGGCACAATTGTATTTTTTCCTCCCAGGAGCGGCAGGGGCTTCCCCTGCGCATCATTCCTGTTACAAACCAGCATATGTCCCCGGACTGAAACTCCCATGCAGGACAGGTTTCAATTATTTCACCAGGGCATTTCAGAATATCCCAGCAGTTCAACACTTTTTTTTGGGGATTCAAATCGGATCTGGATAAAAGGAAAAGGATTTGTCTTTCCACATGATGGGGAATATTGCGCCAGCCCTGTTCATAGCTGTGCACCGCCTTGATGGAAACACCAAGGATCCAGGCCATTTCCTTCTGGGTTTTACTCAGCCGGGTTCTTATCTCTTTAAATCCTACCCTTTCCATAAATATCTATTCCCAGGAAATACAATTTCTGGGGCAGTTCTGGACCGCTTCATTGATGTTTTCATCTGAATAGTCATCAAGGACGGCCGTCTCTATATATCCGGCATCATTAAGGTGAAAAACCTGGGACGCCAGTTCAACACAGACGTTGCACAGGATACAGCATTCAAAGTCAATTACCGGAATAACAGAAGCCATGTCTGTTTTCATACCTGTTTTTCCTCTTAGGGAGCTACAAGAATATAAATTACCCGTATGCAGGTTCGATATTCAGTAATCTTCCGCACTTTTAACGATAAACGGGTATTATTATTGTTTGTAACTCCCTTACTCGGTTATCAAGTTTTTATGGAATGGCCGAGCGCCGCCCCCAGCGGTATTCAAAAAAATAGATCCATACCCCCTTTATAAATACAGGGTGAGCGTCTGTCAAACCATTTGCTGTGATCCATATCACACCTTGAAACCCGCCATGGCATCCTTGAGCTGGCCGGCAAAATCAGTCAGTTTAAGCGCATTAACACTTACCTGGTTACTGGAATCCACCACCCGGCCCGCATTTTCATCGACACTTGAGATATCTGCGGCAATACGCCCGGATGCAGCGGACGACTCGGAAATATGGGTATTGGTCTCATGGATGCCCTCAGACACCTGAACAATATTTCGGGTAATCTCCCTGGCTGTGATGGACTGTTCTTCTACGGCCCCGGCAATGGAGAATACAATGTTGTCCACATCCTGGACAACTTTTAAAATTTCATCTATCTCAACAACTGTATCACTGGTCGAACGCTGTATATGATCTATTTTTTCCTTGATATTCTGCGCCGCATCTGCGGTCTGACCGGCCTGCTGCTTGATTTCATTGGCAACAACGGCAAACCCTTTGCCGGCCTCTCCTGCCCGGGCAGCCTCTATGGTGGCATTCAACGCCAGAAGGTTGGTCTGTTCAGAAATTTCACCTATCATGTCTGTAACCTGTCCAATATCTGTTGCCTCCACACCGAGTTCATTGACCCGTTTTGATGTTTTCCGGACCTTTTCCACTTCTGTGAATGCTTCTTTAGATCTTCCGAGATTTCAGACAAATCAGAAGAGGCTTCGTTCAAGGTCATCACCCCAGCGGTAAGATCCTGAAAAGTTTTTGCCAGATGGCCCACCATTGTGTTGACGGCCGCTGCCATGGTACCGATTTCATCCCGCTGACGGATGTCAAGAGATTTTGTAAAATCACCTTTGGACAAGGTTTCCATATAATCTGCTGCTTTGATCACTGGTTTTGTCACCAGGCCTGAAAAGAAAAATCCCAGACCGATTGCAGCCAAAATTCCCAGAATTGTTGCGCCCAGGGTAATTTTTCCGGATACAGCTCTGTATTCCCGGGCATCCTTTTCTGCCTGCCCAATAATGGACTGGGCAATGTCCACCATTTTTTTCAGATCTTTTTCCAGATGGCTGCCAAGGGCAATGGCTTTTTCATCAATGGTATCTAAAAGAGTGTAGTCATAGGGTTCTGCAGACAATTTCCTGTTCATCTGGTCAAAGATCACCTTAAAACACGGAGAAAAGGTGCCTGAATAGTATTTCCCCACCTGATCTGCAATCTCGCCCAGTTTTTTATTTTTGTCAGACAAATGTATTCCGTTTGATCTTTTCCCTTTTTTTAAAACTGTATGGTTCAACTGCTCAAACCGTTTTGACAAGTCCTGGTGTCTTTCCCATGCCGCTTTAAGCTGTTCCGTATCCAGGGCTGACATGAGCTGCATGACACCCATCAGATCTCTGCTCACCACCAGCTGCATATTTACCGCTGTCTTTATCAAAGGCGCTGATTCAATGACAACATTAAATCGATTTTACATATTTTTCATACCATTATACCCGGTGAACCCCACAACAGCGGTTATCGCTGCAATACAGAAAAAGGCAGACATATTCTTGACGCGAAGTGAAAAAAAAGAATCCATACTTGACTCCATTATAAAAAAGTGTTTAATATAATATATAACTGAAGTTTCACCAAAATCAAACTAACATTATCATGCAACCATGCGGAACAGTATGTCAATAAAATATTTTTTCAAGGTTTTGGGGTGAGTACGGCAAACCCTATCAAAATCCTGGCTCAATGTTGCTTTGGTAATGATATGTCTAAGGTCGGAAAAAGCAAAACTGTTCCTACCTTTGACTTTATGTCTACGTTCCGGGATATTTTCAAGGCGAATACCATAAATCCAGATAATGGCAGCAGCCATCAAT
>JAYEJJ010000072.1:0-5051 GCA_034660495.1 Thermodesulfobacteriota bacterium
CGGTTGCCTGTCAGGAACGAGAACGACGGAGGACTTTTTCCCTGCCAGGCTAAAAATCGGCGGCACTGCGGCCTGCGGTCCTCAAACAGCTTGATTTTTCTAACGCCTGGCAGGGAAAAAGTCTTATCTCCTTAGGTTCTCAATGTTCCTGACAGGCAACCGTTGGGGGCGGCGCTCGGCCCTTCCATAAAAACTTGATAACCGAGTAACAGTTTTCATGCTTTGTTGTGGCCGGATCGATGATCATGGTCCGGCCATGCCGGTTTATAAGGAAATTATGGGTTCATTTCATATGTATCCTGGAGAGCATATACCTTGTTTTCCCATATTTTGTCAAAACGATTTTTATTTATTTCGGGTTTTTTTATCATTTGAGTGCAGAATTCCATTTGTTTTTCAGTGCTGCTGCTCTTGGAATAGAGCTGCAGGGCATGTTTTGAAAAATCTTTTACCATAAAATCAAAAATCTGATCGGTAATATCTCTGTCTATGTTGAGAATAAAGGTGTTTTCTATGATCAGCTGACCATAGACCACCAGGGCAAAGAGTTCCCCGATGATCAAAAGAAAATCAATGTCTTTGGTCTGGTGTTTTTCAAAGGGGGCCTGAACCATCATCTCCTTTAAAAGCTTTATCTGTTCCCTGAACATTTTAATATTGGGCAGATCAAGGCTCTGGCAGGCTGTGTTGTAATCGTGGAAAAGAATCGTTGACAGCCCCCTGGTTTTTCCCTGGTCAAAGAGGAAATCATCATTGTCAGGGGCATCTGTCAATGGTATGTCCGGCATGTCAGCTGGTGCAAAAAAGTAGTTGGCTATGAATTTTACAATTAAAGCCATGTTCACATGGACAGTGCCTTCAAGTTTTGGAAGCCCTCTGATCTCTATGGCTGCCATTTCAAAACAGGTGTCTTTTTCAAATCCTTTGGCTGCAATTACATCCCAGATGAGATTGATCACCTTTTCCCCTTCAGTGGTGACCTTCATTTTGGTCAGGGGGTTGTAGAGCAGATATCTTCTGTCTTTTCTGGATGCAGTCCGCATATAGTCGCTGTTTCTCAGGGCAAACAGTTTCATGGCATACAGTCTTGCCCATGCTTCTGTCATCAATTCCTGGATGTGGGGAAAATCTGTGACATATTTGCCGTAAAGACGTCGTCTGGCCGCATGGGTTATGGCTTCATAAAACGCATGGGTGCAGATTCCAATGGACGCCCATCCCAGATTGTATTTTCCCACATTAATGGTATTAAGCGCCGAGTCCCAGGCATGGGTTCCCCGGGAAAGGATTTCAGATTCCTTTACCGGACAGGCGTTCAGTCCGAATTCAGCCCCTTTTCCAGGCATGCTTTTTACAGTCACAGTCCCTTTACATTCGGTTGCAATGCCATGGACAACGGAAAGCCCAAGACCTGATCCCTGGTCTTTTTCATGGGTTGAAAAATAGGGGTTGAAAATTTTATCCATAATGTCAGGCTCGATGCCGTGGCCGTCATCAATGACAGATAAAGCCATATAGGGTCCGTATTCAAGATCAGGCGAGGGAAGTTCGCTGGGACTGTCAGGGCTGAAAATCACCTTTTCTGATTTGATGGTCAGGGTGCCCTGATTGTTGTTCATGGCTTTTAACGAGTTGGTGCATAAATTCATGATCACCTGCTGTATCTGGGCCGGTTCTGCCATAATTTTACCGGCAGGGTCTGATATTTCAGTTTTTATACTAATTGAAGACGGCAGGGTTGCCCGTAACAGCTTGACCGCTTCTTTTATGATAATTGCCGGTGATACAGCTGCTTTATGATGCTTTCTGCTGTTGAACCGGCTGAAGTCAAGGAGCTGGAGGATAAGATTTTTGGCCCTGTTACACCCTTCAAGGATCTGCTTTATATAATGCTGTTCTTTTCCATGTTCAGGAATGTCCATCTGAATCAGCTGGGTGTATCCAAGAATAGAGCCAAGGATATTATTGAAATCATGGGCAATGCCTCCTGCAAGGGTGCCCACTGCTTCCAGTCGCTGGGCCTGTCTCAGCTGGGACATGAGCTTTTTTTTCTTTTTTCCGATTCCTTGAGCAGGTTGATGTCCTTGTTGACTCCGCGATAGCCGATAACCTTGTTGTTATCGTCTTTTACCGGTTTTCCGCTGGTTAAAAGACATTTGCTGCTATTGTCCCTGTTTGTGATCCATATTTCAATATTCATAAAGGTGGCTTCATCTGCGATGTGTTTCTGGATTGTTTCCAAAGGCAGCGTGCTGCTTTTATCGGTATACAGAAAAGAAAATTTTTTTCCATTCAGGGCGTGCGGAGGGTATCCGGTTATTGCTTCTGAGTCCTGAGAACTATAGGTGTAGTATCCTTGCGCGTCAATTTCCCATATCCAGTCCCCCATGCTGTTGGCAATGTCCCTGAATCTGGCTTCACTGATTTTCAATGAGGTTTCACTCTTTTTTCGTCTTTCAAGTTCCTTTTGAAGGGTGGACTTTATGTAAAACGATCTAAGGGAAGTGGTAACAACTGTATAGAGCTTCTGGGCGGTCATTTCCGTTTTAAGACGGTAATCATTGATTTCATAGGCTTCAATAACACTCTGTTCCGGGGCATTGTCGGGCTGGCCGGTGCAGATGACGATCTGGGTGATGGTGTTGCCAAGGACCTCTCTTATATGGCGGATAAGGTCAAGGCCGGCATTTTCTTTTTCCAGAAATATGTCTAGAAGTATCAGTGCTGTATCAGGGTTTTGTTCCAGGATCTGCTCAGCCTCTTTTCCTGAAAGTGCATGCAGGAACTTCAGGGATCTTCCCTTGAATGTAAAATTTGAAAGTGTTTTTTCAGTTATGGAATGAATTTCTGTATCATCATCAGTAATAAGTATTTTCCAGGGGGGTTTATTCCGGCCGGGATTTGAAATTAAAGATTCTTCTGCAAAAACGACAAATTTGTTCTGGTGTGTTTTTTTCATTGTCTCAACTTTTGTAGGATGTGACCCTTCTCCTGGAAAGAAGGTATTTTTTTTATGGAAGAACCGATTAAGAGCAGCCATTGGGACGGTGCTGTTGAAAAAATTTGATGATTCGGGCTACAAAATCAGTATATATACATATCATAAAATCAGTATATCATACATATCATAAAGTGTTTTTTTGTCAAAAGGATTTTTAGGGGATAAAAAAACAGGCATCCTTCATATGACCTCAAAAGTACTTTACAGTCTTTTGGGGAAAGCCTCTACAAATGAGGAATGATCAAAAAAAGTGTAAAGTACTTTTGAAGGATGCCAAAAAACAGAATATATTTATTTAAAAATTCTGTTTTTATTGCTTTTTCTCTGGTAAACTGGGCTTTTTAAAAATTGCAGGAGTAAGGGATCTTCCAAAAAATAATCCACGCATCTTGATTGTCTTTTTGCCCGTCTTCTGCGTTGCGCCAATGGGACATATTTCAATATGCCCCCATTGCCGCGCCTTGAAGACAGACAAAAATCCTGCGCAATATGCGTATATTATTTTTTTCCAGATCCCTAAAGAATAATTTGAAGGATGAAAAGGATGAATCATGGGAATTAAAGCGCTTTCAGTTCTTGACGGCAGATATGCAAAACAGACGGATGAACTCTGCGGGATTTTTTCAGAGTATGGGTTGATCAGACACAGGGTTGAGGTGGAAATCGAGTGGTTTAAATTTATTCTCAGTGATCTTAAGCTGTCAGATCCCCCGCCTGCTTCTCTGGACAAACTGGACAATATTCTGGATAATTTTAATGAATCTGATGCCCTTGAAGTTAAAGATATTGAAAAAACCACCAACCACGATGTAAAGGCGGTTGAATATTTTATCAAAAACAGGCTTGCCAATACAGAACTCGGCAGTAAAAGCGAGTGGGTTCATTTTGCATGTACATCAGATGATATCAATAATATCTCCTATGCCCTGATGCTGAAAAAGGGGAAACATATTGTGGAAAAAACCCTGGAAGGGCTTATTTCAGCCATTGAAAAAAAAGCCCTGGATTATAAAGCCTGTGCCATGATGTCAAGGACCCACGGCCAGCCGGCAACCCCTTCCACCATGGGCAAGGAGTTTGTCAATGTTGCATGGCGGCTGAACCAGGAGCTGGATCTGATCCGCAGCACAAGGGTTCAGGCAAAGATAAACGGTGCCACAGGCAACTACAATGCCCATTGTTTTGTTTTTCCCGAGGTGGACTGGATCAGTGCGGGCCAGCGGTTTTTATCTTCCAGACTGAAGCTTGACCCGATTCTGTATACCACCCAGATTAATCCCAATACCTCTCTTGCCTGGATACTCCACTCTCTTATCCGGTCTGCCGCTGTTGTTGTGGATTTTGATAGGGATATGTGGGGGTATATTTCAATTGGATATTTTAAACAAAATCTGAAACCGGGTGAAACCGGCTCCTCAACCATGCCCCATAAGGTAAATCCCATTGAGTTTGAAAACAGTGAGGGAAATATGGGGCTTGCCATTTCCATGATGGAGCATATGGCTGTTAAACTTCAGAAATCAAGATTTCAAAGGGATCTTTCCGACAGTACAGTGTTAAGAAACCTGGGGTCCCTTCTGGGATATTATCTCATTGGGATCAAAAGTGCCGTCAGGGGCATTGGAAAGTTAACCCTTGATAAAACGGCCCTTTTAAAAGATCTTGATGAAAACCTAGAGCTTCTTGCAGAGCCCTTTCAGACAGCCATGAGGGTTTTTGGAGAAAAAAATCCCTATGAACGGCTCAAGGAAATTACCAGGGGAAAAAAAACAGGACAAAAGGAACTCGAAGAATTTGTCGATAAACTGGAAAATGTGCCGTTTCCATTCAAGGAAAGGATGAAGGCGTTGACCACGAGAAATTACACCGGGCTTGCTGAACAGCTGGTTGATATGTATTTTTCAAGGAGAGAGGATGGCAGGGGAGAGTCAACAACCCCTCGGCTAAAGACCGAGGGGCTTGCAAGGTAACTTGTAAGCCCGGTTGATTAGCCTAAGTCTTAACTGACTACGTTACATTGGAATATATAGTCATCCCAAGGTACTCCACA
>JAYEJJ010000073.1:0-4967 GCA_034660495.1 Thermodesulfobacteriota bacterium
TGGAACCTCTGCCGAGTTCTGGATGAACCTCCAGCAGGCTTATGATCTGAAAATTACCAGGGAAAGCAAGGGATCGGAAATTGAAATGTCTGTCAGGCCGTTGTGCGTGAATGCTTAAAGACCAACTACAGTAGGAGCGGGGGTCAGGCCTGCCTTTTTGACGTTATTGAGTTTGAGTTGGGATCGCAGGGTCTGACCGCAATAACTTTTTGTTTTTACAAAAGCTATTGTTTGAATCAGGGTCTGAAAAGGTCTTAGCGTGCACTTTTTGATGCCAGAAAGGGGTGTTTAAGAATCAGGGCCAGGCTGGCCCTGATTTTACTTAAAGGACAAGGTATTTTTTATGGCTGAAAAGAAGATGCTTAAAAAACTTGCAGATCAACTTATCGCGCACGAAGGGCTCAGGTTAAAACCTTACTTGTGCCCGGCCGGCAAGCTCACCATTGGTGTCGGCAGAAATTTGGAGGACAGGGGTATCACGGAAAAAGAGGCACGCCTGCTGCTTGAAAATGATATCCAGGACTGCATTGCCGATTTACAAAAGATTTTTCAAGATGAAAACGGCGGGTTTGATTTTCTGCCTGAATCTGTGCAGATGGTGCTTGAGGATATGCGGTTTAATCTTGGGTACAACGGGTTCAGAACTTTTAAGAAAATGATTCAAGCGGTCAGAGAACATGATTTTAACAAGGCCTGCAGGGAAATGCAGGATTCCAAATGGTACAGCAGGTCGGTCAAAGGGGTGAAAAGCTTGTAAAAATGATGAATGATAGCCGGGGCTGATTTTGGAAAAGGTTTTAAGGGTTAGGTTTTAAAAATGGGGGGGGGCGGCCAAGTATCTTGTTTTATTATAAAAAGCATCTAAGCTAAGATTTAAAAAAGCCTTAAACCTTACATTTCGCACGAACAAAAATATTTTTTCAAAGCAACTGCTAAAATCGCCAGAAATTAGCTAAGTTGCTGATATTATAACATAAAAAATAAAACTAGACTTTTCTATTAAATTGTTCTATAAAGCCTTATATAAGCCAATAAGGGGGTACTATGGAGCAATTTGAAGCAAGGTTTAAACAAGTCGATGTGTTTCCACTCGTTAAGCATTTTATGGATGAACTGGATCTGATTAACCTTTTTAAAAAATATGTTCCGGCAGAAAAAGGGCATATTGCAGATCATGCTGAAAGTCTATGTATATTAACAGCTAATATTGTCTGTGAGAATAGACCACTTTATAAAGTTCAGGAATGGTTGGCCAAATATGCTGATGGCCTGGCCTCTGAGCCTGAGGCAGCAAATATATTCAATGATGACAGGCTTGGCAGGGCTCTTTCAGCTCTTTTCCATTCAGAACGCCATTCATTGATGACTGAAGTATCCTGTAACGGTATTTGTGTTCATAAACTGCTGACCAATGAGATTCACAATGACAGCACGACCATTACTTTTAAAGGCATATACGATTCTCCTGATCCGGAAGCAGTCAAGCTAAAACATGGTCACAACAAGGATTTCCGCCCTGACTGCAAACAGATAGTTTTTGGTTTGAATATTACATCTGACGGCCATGTTCCGCTGAGTTATAAACTTTTTGACGGTAATACCTCAGATGATGTGACTCATATTCCCAACTGGAATGCTCTGCGCACGCTATTGGAAAAAGAGAATTTTATTTATGTGGCAGACTGCAAACAGTGCAGCCAGAAAAATTTAAACCATATTTCGAAAAATGGGGGACAATTTATTACAATCATTCCAAAAGACAGAACCCATGTAAAGCAGTTCAAAAAACATCTGGAACAAAATGATGTTCAGTGGAAAAAGGCTTTTGAAACCGAAAATCCCCGGAAAAAAGGCAAATTAAACATTTATAAAACATATGAACTCAAGCCGGACAAAAAAGGTTTTAGAACCATTTTTGTATACAGCAGTTCAAAACAGCAGGATGATAAAGCAAAAAGGCAAAAGAGAGTAGAAAAAGCATTGTCAGAATTAGAAGTATTATCACCAAAGTTAAACGCGTATCATTTAAAAACAAAAAAACAAATCCAGACGGCTGTCAATAATATCAGTAAAAAAGTTCAAGGGCTCATTGATGTTGAAATAATTACTGAACGCAGACAGGTAAAAGTCCCCAGCGTGCCGGGCCGCAGGATGACTCTTAACAGAGATACCTATAAAAACAAATGGGACTTCAAGTATAAAATTCAATGGGCATTAAATGATCAGGCTATTGCTGAAGCCGAACAAACAGATGGCATTTTCCCATTGATCACCAATACAGAATTGAAGCCATGCTCTTTTTATATTTTTTAGCATTGATGATTGTATCTCTTATCGAACGGAAGATACGCATGAACATGGAAAAGAAAACCATTGAAAAGCTGAGCATATTACCCCAAAGGATGAACACCCGGAAACCGACATGGAACAATATCCGATATTTTTTTAGAGATGTTCATTTGTCAGAAATATTACAAGACAACGTCAGTCTACAATCAACAATAAAAGGGTTCAGCAGGTTACATCAACAAATTATTGAGTTATTGGAAATTCCTGTCCCAATCTATGTAAATCTTAAGAAAAATTGGTGGCAGTTCAAAGGTACATAATTGATATATCAGCAAATTCTGGAAATATACGCAGAAATATTTTCTGAAGGTGCGAAATGTAAGTTAAACCATACTTTTTAATACCAGATGTGTTTAACCCTACAACGACACTTGAGATTTTTAAACACTGTATGTTGTGTTAATACCATATTGAAAATCCATATGTTGTATATAGTTTACTAAGTGACGTTGTAGGGTTAAGCATGTAACTATGCCACGTAGAAAAAGAATCCACATTCCTGGCTTTTTATGGCACCTTACCTACAGGTGCCATAACCTAAAGGTCACACGTAAGAAAGAACACCTGTTAAAATTTGAAAAGGACAGATTACCCCTTGACTGAATCCCCCCCCGAAGGGTAAAATTCCATCATGACAGATAAGAAAAATAACAGTAAAGTGGTCAATCCCCATGACAAGGTGTTCAGGGAGGCCTACAGCAATAAGGAAAATGCCCGCAGTCTTTTAACCGACAAACTGCCGGACAAAGTGCTGGATCTGATGGACCTGAACCCCCTGGAGATCAGCAAGGACAGCTTCATTGAAAAAGAGCTGGCTGATTATTATTCCGACATCCTGTACCGGGTGAATCTGACTGGCGGCAGACAGGGACTTATCTATGTGCTGTTTGAGCATAAAAGCTGCTATGACCAGTATGTGCATCTCCAGCTGCTGGAATATATGATCAAGATCTGACGTCTGCATATCAAACAGCATAAGTGCAAGGGAGGCAAGCTGCCCATTGTGATCCCGCTGGTGATATGTCATGCCGGGAAAGAGTGGCCGGAAGATACCGAGCGGTTGACATCGCTGCTGTCCGGTCCGGTGGATGAGCTTGTCGGGTACATCCCGGATTTCGGGTTTGAGCTGTACGACCTGCACCGGTACTCTGATGATCAGATAAAAGGGACCATCGCAAGCCGGGTGATATTGCTGCTGCTCAAACACATCAGAGATTCGGATTTACGACAGAAGCTGCCGGGTATATTTGCACTGATGCGGACATTGATGGAAAAAGAAACCGGGCTGCAATGGCTGGAGGTGGTGGTCAGGTACCTGGCATCGGCTCTGGAAGAAGAGGAACTATCGTGGGAACAAATAAAGGATATAGCGGAGCAGGCTATTTCCAAAGAGACAGGGGGGTATGTTATGACATTAGAAGAGAAAGTAAAGAATGAGGGCAAGCTTGAAGGCCTGGTTGAAGGCAGGCTGGAAGGCAGGCTGGAAGTTTATAAAGAAGCCATAGAGTTGGGCATCACCCTTAAATTTCCTGGGGACATTGATACAGCAATGGCCGAAGTGAACAAAATTGATGATCTGGACACGCTGAAAGAAATCAAAGAAACAATAAAAACCGCAAATGACATCTCGGAAATTCTGGCCCTGCTGAAATAATCATGAATCGGCGAGGGAAGGATGAGTGGTTTTTCCTTATATGTAGAGAATATTCCATTTCTTACTGGGAAGACGAGTCAGTCAAAGATGACCCCTAAATATCCTTATATAAGGAGAATGATATGATGGATACATCGTCAGATGAACAATATGTGATCAATGAGAAGAGTAATGCCACTGCTGTTATTCTTCCGATAGAAAGGTATAAGAAAATACTTGCCATTTTTGAGGAATTTGAAGGCCCTAAGGAAACGACAATTCTTTCTCAGTCAGTTGAATTTAAGAAATTGGTCAAAAAGGGATTAGGCGACATCAAGTTAGATAGGATCAAACCATGGTAGGAAATTCCGCTGCATATGCTGGCAGACCGCTGATCCTAACTCGCCACCCATTGAAATTCTTAAAATGCTGTTTTTGCCCCCGAAAAGTGGTTTTTAAGAGGCAAAAACAAGCATATTTCAATCAAATTATCTTTAATAACAAACACTTAAGTGGGGCATAATTCGCTTTAGTGGGCTTTTGCAGGCCCCCACGGCTGTTTAACCCAATTTTCAATATTGACAAAAGACCCGGTAACGTTTAAGCCTTATTTAAACATCAACTGTATACATGGAGATCATGATGATGGGAACGGTTCTGGATATCAAAAAATGGGGTAACAGTCTGGGTGTCAGACTGCCGGATGCGATTGCTCGGGCGGCCCGGCTGCAGGTCGATCAACGCGAAACAGCAACCAACCGAGGTAAACATGTCGACCTTTTCAGCACGATTGCAAGGTAAAATTACCTCTGTCAGTATTCGCGGGTTTCGAAGTCTTGACCGGATCAATGAGCTTGCGCTGCCGCAGCTGACTGTATTGATAGGTGCCAATGGCTCCGGAAAATCCAATTTCATCAGATTTTTTGAGATGCTGGGATGGATGTTTCGCAGCCAGAAGCTTCAGGAATATATAGCACGCAGTGGC
>JAYEJJ010000074.1:0-21505 GCA_034660495.1 Thermodesulfobacteriota bacterium
TTATCAGTTATCAGTTATCAGTTATCAGTTATCAGTTATCAGTTATCAGTTATCAGTTATCAGTTATCAGTTATCAGTTATCAGTTATCAGTTATCAGTTATCAGTTATCAGTTATCAGTTATCAGTTATCAGTATCTAATCCCTGTTACTTGATTATCAAGTTTTTATGGAAGGGCCGAGCGCCGCCCCCAGCGATTGCCTGTCAGGAACATTGAGAACCAAAGGAGATCAGACTTTTTCCCTGGCAGGCGTTGCAACAATCAAGCTGTTTGAGGACCGCAGGCTGCAGTGCCGCCGATTTTCAGCCTGACAGGGCAAAAAGCCCTCCGACGTTTCTCTTTCCTTACAGAGCAACTGTTGGGGGGCGCGCTATTCAAAAAACTTGATCGTCGAATAATAGTAAAAATATTGCATTTTTAAATTCCAAGGTCTGAAACTGATAACTGGTTACTGATTACTGATTACTGATTACTGATTACTGATAACTGGTTACTGATTACTGATTACTGATTACTGATTACTGATTACTGATTACTGATTACTGATTACTGATTACTGATTACTGATTACTGATTACTGATTACTGATTACTGATTACTGATTACTTAAAACTTAAAACTTAAAACTTAAAACTTAAAACTGATACATAGATACGCCCGGTAAAAGGAGGTGCAGGTATTGGCTTCTGAAATCAGCATGATAGAAGACATGAAGGAAGACAAAAAAAAAGACGGGGGTACGGAAAACCTGTCAGGGGAAATTGTCGGCTGCCTGGTTAAAAAGGGCGATGTTTCCGACAAACAGGTCAAACATGCCCTGCGGATCAAATCAAAACTGGCATCCAAAGTGACACTGCTCGATATTCTGGTGGATCTGGGATATTTAACTGACAATCAAATCAAGGAAACCCTTCGCCATGAAAGCCTTTCCATGAAAGTGGGGGCCCTTCTCCTGGAGCTTGGGTATATCACAGCGGAAAAACTCAACGCTGCTCTGTCCATCCAGAAAAAAGAAAAAAACAAAAAGATCGGTGAAATACTCATAGAGCAGAAATTCATTACGGAAAAATCCTTTCTTGAGCTTTTGTCCGTTCAAATGGGATTTCCCCATGTTGAACCGGATATTCTGGATATTGATAAAAGCCTCACACAAAAAACCCATATGTCCTTATTCCGCAAAAATCTGTTCATCCCTGTTAACAGAGAAAAAGGGAAACCCTTTATTGTGTTTGAAGATCCGTTGAACATTGCCAGCATAAAGGCGGCAGAGAGGATTTTTGGACCGGATATTATCATAGGGGTGGCTTCCCACAGTTCTATTCTGGCGGCACTGAACAAACTGGATGCAAATCTCAGCAGAAAAGACAAACCCATTGACCAGGATTCTGCCCAGGGAATTGCTGATTCCATTATTCAACAGGCAATCATGGAAGATGTCAGTGACATTCACCTGGAACCTATGAAGGACAGACTCCAGGTGCGGTTCCGCAAGGACGGCGTATTGACCCACTACAAAGACTTTTCCGCAAGTGTTATTCCCATGGTGACAAGCCGGCTGAAAATCATGAGCAACCTTGACATTACGGAAAAACGCCGCCACCAGGGCGGCAGGATCACCTTTGACTACAATGGAAATGAATATTCCCTGCGCATCTCCTTTTACATCACCATTCACGGAGAAAAAATTGTGCTGCGACTGTTGAACCGCATGAATGAAGTTCTGGATCTGGATCATCTGGGCATGCAGCCTAAAATCTTAAAGAAATTTCTCCGGGATGCCGTAACTGTCCCAAGCGGTGTAATGATTGCCACCGGCCCCACAGGCTCCGGCAAAACCACAACCCTGTACAGCTGTATCGCTCATATTAAAACCCCCCAGATCAGCATCATCACAGCTGAAGATCCTGTGGAATATACTCTGGATGACATTTCCCAGTGTTCCATAAACCCGGACATTGACCTCACCTATGAAGAAACCCTCAAGCATGTTGTCAGACAGGACCCGGATATAATTGTTATCGGTGAAATAAGGGACCGGTATTCCGCTGAAGTGGCCATACAGGCCTCCATGACCGGGCACAAGGTATTTACCTCATTTCATACCGAAGACAGTGTCAGCGGTCTGGTCAGACTGATGAACATGGATATTGAATCGTCCATGATCGCCTCAAGTGTGGTCGCCATCCTGGGACAGCGGCTGTTGAGAAAAGTCTGCCCGGTATGCAGCAGCCCCTATAAACCAACACCTGAAGAACTCCAGAGAATAGGATATACCCCTGCTGAGATTTCCAGATATCAATTCCTCAAGGGCAAAGGGTGTGAAAACTGCCATCATACCGGATATAAGGGAAGAATAGCGGTTTTTGAACTCCTTGTATTAAATGAATTCATAAAGGATGCTGTTCTCAACAGCAAACCCAGCTTTGAAATCAGAAAGATCAGCATTGACACCTCAGGACTTGTTACCCTGTTTGAGGACGCGGTGTACAAGGCAGCGGCGGGCATCACAACCATTGATGAAATCTTCAGATGCGTACCCAAACTCATTCCCCCCAGACCGATCAAAGAAATTAAAAGGTTACAGGGTGTTTAAGTCATGAACCAGCAGAAATCCATTGTAGAAATTCTTAAAGCTCAGCTTAAAACGGATGAATCTCTTCCCGTACTGAGCAAAAATTCACTGCAGCTTCAGGATGAAGTGATCAAAACAGATCCTGATCATAGAAAAATTGAAGCCCTTATCAAAACCGACCCTTCGGTGACCGGCCATGTCTTGAAAATGGCCAACTCCCCATTCTACAGAGGCCTTGAACAGATCTCAACAATCAAGGAGGCCATGGTGCGCCTGGGCAGTACAGAGCTTGGCAATATCATTCTCCAGGCAATTCACAAAAACAATTTTCAGTCAAAAGACCCCTTTATCAGAAAACACCAGATAAACCTGCTGAAACATTCCATTTACTGTGCCGTAGGGTCATTCTGGACAGCCAGACACCTTGAGCTTGAGGACATCATTCCCAAAAGCTTTATTGCAGGGCTGCTGCACGACATGGGCAAACTCTATCTGCTGACGGCCTTTGAAAAATTAAAGAAAAACAAGGTGATAGACAATTATCCGTCACCTGCGCTCATCAAAGAGATCCTTGACAAACTCCACGCCCGCCTGGGATACGAGCTGTTATCCCACTGGAACCTTCCAGAGGAGCTGTGCACGATTGCCGGCAATCACCACATGGAAAAATTTGACCAGTCGGATATCCTCCTTGTTCTTGTACGCTTGATAGATCAGGTGGTCAACAAAATGAAAAAGGGTAACAAAGAAGAGGACACGGTCAAAATCGCCTCATCTGTTGAAGCCGATATTCTGGGCATCTCTGAAATCGGACTGGCAGAAATTGAGATCGCCATTGAGGACTACCAGGAAAGAACCAGTGCCGCCTGATGCCTGTTTCCCGCCGATCATTCAGAGTACACAGGTTCAGGCAGGGCTGATTCAGAGTACACAGGTTCAGGCAGGGCTGATGCAGAGTACACAGGTTCAGGTAGGGCTGATGGTTTCAGGCGGCAGCTGTCAGTTTAACGGTTTTTCCATTCAATATCTGTCCGCTTTTCAAGAAAGGCGGTAATACCGGACTGGGCATCTATGGCCATATTGTTCATCACAATGGTGTTTTTTGCAAAATCCAGGGCATGGCCGTCCGGCTGATCTATATGGGCATAAAAGGCCTGTTTGCCGATTTCAAGGGTAAACCGGCTGGCTTCAGCAATCTGTCCGGCCAGTGCTTCAGTCTCTTCTTCAAGGGAGGAAAGGGGCACCACCCGGTTCACCAGACCCAGCTCTCTGGCCTCTTTGGCCGGAAAATACCGTCCTGTCAAAAGCATCTCCATGGCCGCCTTTCTGCCAATGGCTCGGGTAACAGCAACCATGGGGGTGGAACAGAACAGACCTGTTTTTACCCCGGGTGTGGCAAACGCCGCGTTCTCTCCGGCCACTACCAGGTCGCACCAGGCAGCCAGCTGGCATCCCGCTGCCGTGGCAATGCCCTGAACCTGGGCAATCACCGGCTGGGGCAGACCATGGATTTTCTTCATCATTTTTGTGCATTGATCAAACACATCTTTGTACGCTTTCAAGTCCCTGTCAACCAATTCCGACAGATTATGACCGGCGCAGCAATTTTTTCCCGCCGCTCTGATAATAAGAACTTTTATGGACTCATCTGCTGCTGTCCGGTCAAGGGCATGGGACATCTCATTGATCATTTTCAAAGACAGGGCATTTACCCTGTCCGGCCGGTTCAATGTCAAAAAACCAATGGGGCCTTTACTGGAAAATTCTAATTCTTCATATTCCATTTCATCCTCCCTGAAACATTTTTTGATAGCAGAACCTGTCAGACCTATGCGGCCTGCCTATATAAAACATTAGAAATGCGCTGTTCAGCACATTTCAAGGGCGCAGGCCATAGACACACCGCCGCCGCCGCCGCACAGGGTGGCAAGGCCCAAAGATTTTCCCCGGTTTTTCATGGCATAGATCAGAGTGGTCATAATCCTGGCCCCGGTGGATCCAACGGGATGCCCGAGCCCGATGCCTGATCCGTTTACATTGGTAATTTCACGGTTCAGGGAAAGTTCTTTTTCGCAGCCCAGATACTGGGCGGCAAAGGCCTCATTCAGTTCAATGAGCTCAAAATCATCCAGGGAATAGGGACTGGATGAGATGAAATTTTTGACTGCAGGAACGAGGGAAAGTCCCATGACCGATGGATGACAGACCCCCCGGGATACCGCTTTAATCTTTGCAAGGGGGGCAATGCCAAGCTCTTCTGCCCTGTCTGCAGACATGATCACCATGCCCGTTGATCCATCGTTGATACCGCTGGAATTGCCAGCCGTTACCTTGCCGGTTTTCGGTATAAACGCCGGGGGCAGCTTTGCCAGTTTTTCCAAGGTCATGCCCGGCCTGAAATGCTCGTCCTTGTCAAAAATCAGCGGATCTTTTCTTTTTCTGGGCACAGATACCGGAACAATCTCATCTTTAAAGGAACCGTCCAGGGTGGCCCGTTCTGCTTCATTATGGCTTTTCAAGGCAATTTCATCCATCTCCTCCCGTGTAATGTTGTGGTGCTGGGCGATAAACTCCGCAGTATGGCCCATAATATAAGGTTTGCCCACAAACATGCTTAAAGGCGCCCCTGTCTCATCCACTGGACCGTCCTCAGGATGGGGAATCACATGGGAGCCGCAGTGGAGGGCATGGATCATATTATCCACAAAAGTGGTGTCCTGAAGCCGGCAGCCCCACCTGGCATCGGGTACGCTGCAGGGTACGCTTGACATGTGCTCGGTTCCCCCGGCAAGGATGATATCTGCCATTCCTGCCTGAATCATTGCCATGCCTGATATAACCGCTTCCATTGCAGAGATGCACACCCGGTTGATGGTGACGGCGGTAATATGATCCGGAATCCCGGCCAGCAATGCTGCCACCCTGGCTGTATTCAGGGTGTCTGCCGATTCTATGCAGCATCCGTAACGGACATCATCTATCATGGATGACTCTATACCGGCTCTTTTCACCGCTTCCTTCATGGTAATACTGGCCAGCTGCGCCCCGTTCATGGGCAGTAAAGATCCCCCCGAAAGTACCAATGGCAGTTCTGCAGGCTGACACAATAACGACTTCCTTCATTCAAATTTCTCCTTTATGTTTAAAACGAATTTGCATTTAAACCTGCTGCGGCACTTTTTCCATGGTTAATGGCATCCAGTTTTCCAAGGGTTGCGGGCAGCATGGTATGAATAAAAAAATCAGCAGCCATTATTTTCCCATGGTAAAAGGCTGCTCCCTTATGGGTGGCGATCATTTCTGATCTGTCTTTTCCCTGTTTCCCACTGACAATCTTTTCAAGGGCAGGAGATGCAATTGATGCCCGCCATACCAGCATCCATGCCAGTATCACATCACCTGCTGCTTCCAGCAGGGGATGGGAAAAGGCAAAAGAAGTCTGAACCGCACCACTGTCCAGTTTAGCCATTATCCCCTGGCAGGCCTGGTGCAGTTTGTTTTTTGCCTGGTCAAGGGCCACCCCATAGGGCCTGACCCTGGTATCTGAAACCACCTGCTTGATGGTCTGACTGATTTCTGAAATCAGAGCAGCCAGGCATGCCCCGCGTTTCAACGCCAGCTTTCTGCCGACAAAATCCATGGCCTGAATCCCGTTGGCCCCTTCGTATATGGAGGTGATCTTACAATCCCTGACCAGCTGCTCCATGGGATATTCCTTTGTATAGCCGTAGCCTCCAAACACCTGCATGGCCTCCACACAGACATCAAACCCTTTTTCGCTGCAATAGGCCTTTACAACAGGCGTCAGTATCTCAGTGAGGTTTTTATAATGCTCTCTTTTATCAATATCTTCCACCGTATCTGCCTTGTCAAAACAAAACGCAGTAAAATAGGTCAGGCTTCTCATCCCTTCCACATAGGCCTTCATTTTCAAAAGCATGCGTTTCACATCTGAATGCTCAATTATGGGAACCTGGGATGCGCCGGCTTGTTTTTTATGTGTCAGACTTTTCCCCTGGAGCCGTTCCTTTGCATAGGCCAGGGCATGGAGATAGGCGGTTGAGGCATGGGTAAACGCCTGGGTCCCCACTTCCAGACGGACTCCATTCATCATGTGAAACATGATCGCCATGCCCTGATTCTCTTTGCCGAGAAGCAGACCCCGGCATTTTCCCTTTCCCCCCAGGGAAAGGCTGCAGGTGGGACTTCCGTGAATTCCCATCTTATCTTCCACCCCGGTGCAGACCACATCGTTGTCCTCACCAGGGGTGCCATCCTCATTAACCCATATCTTGGGGACAATAAATATGGAGATCCCTTTTGTACCCTCAGGAGCCCCCTCAATTCTTACAAGTACCGGGTGAATGATATTTTCTGTCAGATCCTGCTCACCATTGGTAATAAAAATCTTGTTTCCGGTAATGCTGTAGGTGCCGTCCTCATTTTTCACCGCACTGGTGGTCAGTGCGCCAAGATCAGAACCGGCCTGGGGCTCTGTAAGCAGCATAGTGCCGCCCCATCTGCAGGTATACAGATTTTCAAGAAAAAGGCTTTTCTGCAGGTCTGTACCAAAAATATCAATCATCTTTCCTGCCCCGTGGCCTAGAATGGCATAGGTCATCAGGGTATAATTTGCGCCGATCAAATAATCCATGGCGGCCTGGGCAATGGTATGGGGAAGGCCCTGGCCGCCGAACTCAATTCCAGCTGCAAGGGCGCCCCATTCTCCATCGATGAGCAATTTGTGAACCCGTCTGAAACATTCAGGGGCTGTTACCTTTCCCTTGTCAAAAACAACCCCCTCCCTGTCGCACTGGGTATAGGTGGGAAGCACCTCTTTAATGGCCAGGGTCCGTGCCTCTTTGACAACCATCTCAAACATTTTTTTATTAAACTCACTGAATTTCTCAGTTTTTAAAAGCTGTTCAGCCTTCAGCTGTTCATAAAGAACAAAATCAATATCCCGCTGATCTGCTATTATCTCTGCCATGGGCCGGTCTCCTTCGTTTAGACATCAGGTTTTAATACCGTTAAAAATAAGATCAGTTATATGGTCTGCCGTTTCATCCGTAGAAACGGTTTCATTGAAAAGTACCCTGTTAAGGCAGGAATGCTCTATGGTTCCAAAAATGGCATTCCTTATGTAAAAAGCGCTTAATCCGCTTCTTATCTCTTTGTTTTTAATGCCCTGCTCAATAATGTCAAGGACAATTCTGTTAAACTCTCTGACCAGTTCATAGGCCTCACTTTTAAAATAGACTTCTGAATTTCTAACCTCAAGCAGAATAATCCGTGCAAACACCCGGTGGTTGGCATAGCGCTCAATACTGGACCAGATAATTTTTCTCAGTTTGTTCAATGCCCCCTCCACCCCTTTGAGATCCCGTTTTATCTGCACCAGAAAAATCTCGTAATGCTCCTTTAACACATAGTTGAGCAGGTCCCTTTTATCTTTAAAATATTTATATATAAGCCCCTCGGTCACCCCGGCTGTCACAGCAATATCAGAAATGGTTATGGAATAAAGCCCCCTGTCTTCAAGAAGGGCTCTCATGGCATTTATTATCTTTGTTTTTCCCGGAGGGGCACCTGTTTTTTTTTCTGTTTCAATAGTTTCCAAGATTAGAATCCCTGGTAAATAATGTTTATTGATTTCATTTTTAAATGGTTTTAAAAAGTTCCAGAACATATTATATTTTTGATATTTTTCCCTGAAATAAATGGTAAATAATATTTACTCAATTATTTTTTTGCTGTCAACAAAAAAAAAACAGAAAACAGTCGCATTCCTGCCTGCACTGTTGGCATGCCGAGCAAACGTCTAAAATACTGAACTCTCTTTTTCCGGATTAAATTTTTTTGGCATCCTTCATAAGTACTTTACACTTTTTGTTTTTTTTAACCACGAAACACACGAAAGGCACGAAAAATATAAAAATCAAACACAAAAAGTGTAAACTACTTTTGAAGCATTATGAAGGATGCCAAATTTTTTTGCTTGATTTTATTTAAATATTCTGATTATTGTCATTAACTAAAAACAAAGGAGCAAAAACTTGATGTGCAGCTCCAGGGCTGAAAAGCATAGATCAGTACTTATATCAATAGATCAGTACTTATATCAGGTGGTTATAATGTTTAAAATTGTAAATCGGGAAGAAATGGCCCAGGGGACCATCATTCTGAACGAAATTGAAGCACCACGTATTGCACAAAAAGCAAAACCAGGTCAGTTCGTTATCCTGCAGAGCCATGAAAAAGGAGAGCGGATTCCCCTTACCATGGCAGACTCCCATCCGGAAAAAGGCACAATAACAATAATTTACATGGTTGTTGGAAAATCCACCGCGTATTTCAGCCATTTAAAACCAGGCGATGAATACTTTGCGGTTATCGGGCCCCTGGGCAAAGCCACCCATATTGAAAAAAAGGGGACCGTGGTCTGTGTGGGCGGAGGCACAGGAATTGCTGTGCTTCATCCCATTACAAGGGGTCTTAAAGAAATCGGCAATAATGTCATTACCATACTGGGTTCAAGGACAAAGGATCTTCTGATTCTTGAAGACAAGATGGAAAAAGTGTCTGACACCCTTCACATATGTACAGATGACGGCTCAAAAGGCCACCATGGCTTTGTTACTGATGTTCTCAAGGATGTTATTGAAAAAGAGGATGTGCGCCTGGTTGTTGCCATTGGTCCTGTCCCCATGATGAAATTTGTTTCACTGATTACCAAGGAAAAAAATATTGAAACCATGGTCAGCCTGAACCCCATCATGGTGGATGGAACCGGTATGTGTGGTTGCTGCCGGGTTTCAGTGGGGGGCGAAACAAAATTCGCCTGTGTTGACGGACCTGAGTTTGACGGACACAAAGTTGACTACGACGAGCTGTCCAAGCGCCTTGCCGCTTATCTGGAAGATGAAAAAAAAAGCTATGAGGCATATCAGGCATCATTGTAAAAACACTGCAGTTTAATGAAACAACCAATCACCGGGACAGACAGACAAATCATGTATAGAGAAGGAATATAGATTTTCTGAATATCACAGCCCGGATTGTATACAGGGTAAACAATGGCGGAAAAAAAAGGGAAAAAAGAAAAAATTAAAAGAGTTGTCATGCCGCAGCAGCCGGCTGACATAAGAAAACGAAATTTTGAAGAAGTACCCACGGGTCTGACTGAGAAAATGGCCATGGTAGAAGCCTCAAGATGTCTTCAGTGCAAAAACCCAAGCTGCGTGCAGGGCTGCCCTGTATCTGTAAAGATACCGCAGTTCATCAAAAAAATAGCCGACGGAGATTTTGAAGGGGCGGCTGAAACACTCTGGGAAAAGAATGCACTCCCTGCCGTATGCGGGCGGGTATGCCCCCAGGAAATCCAGTGTGAGGGAAAATGCATCCTCGGCAAAAAAGGCCAGCCGGTTGCCATCGGATACCTTGAAAGATTTGCTGCAGACTATGCCAGGGAAAAAGGGTCAGCCAAACTTCCCCAGATTGCTGAGAAAACAGGCAAAAAAATTGCCGTTATCGGTTCCGGCCCCTCAGGCCTGACCGTTGCAGGGGACCTTATTCTCAAAGGCCATGATGTCACTATTTTTGAAGCATTCCATAAAACAGGCGGCGTGCTGGTTTACGGCATTCCTGAATTCAGACTGCCCAAATCAATTGTGGGCTCAGAAGTGGACACCCTTGAAAAACTCGGTGTAAAAATTGAAGCCAACAGTGTTGTGGGCACCACCATGACCATTGATGAATTGTTTGAAGAAGGATATGATGCCGCCTACATTGGTGTTGGCGCAGGACTGCCCAGATTTATGAATCTTCCCGGGGAAAATTCTATTGGTATTTTTTCCGCCAATGAATATCTGACCCGGGCAAACCTCATGAAAGCCTATCGTTTTCCTGAATATGACACCCCCATTGCTATTGGTAAAAATGTGGTTGTGCTTGGCGCCGGCAATGTGGCCATGGATTCGGCAAGAACCGCCATGCGGCTGGGCGCGGACTCAGTAAAAATTGTCTACAGACGGTCCAGGGAGGAAATGCCCGCCAGAATTGAAGAAATCCACCATGCTGAAGAAGAAGGCATAGAATTTTTCCTGCTGACCAATCCAACCCAATTTATCAGCGATGAAAACGGCCGGCTCACTGGAATGGAATGCCTTAAAATAGAACTTGGCGAACCTGACGACTCCGGCAGAAGACGTCCTGTGCCCATAGAAGGATCGGATTTCCACATGGACTGTGACCTGGTTGTTGTTTCAGTGGGAGCAAAGCCCAATCCCATCCTTACCAATGCAACACCGGAAATTGTCCTGAACAGGTGGGGTAATATTGACGCCGACCCGGCCAACGGCAAGACAAGCAAAAAAGCAGTCTGGGCCGGAGGGGATATTGTCACTGGCATGGCAACGGTTATTCTGGCCATGGGCGCAGGCAGGACGGCTGCCGATTCAATCCATGATTATCTGAAACGGGGCTGGTAGAATTTCTCAGACAGACAGAAAACAAAATATGCAATAACCCGTGTCTGGACAAAAACCCCTTGTCCGGACAACTCAATTAGATACACAAGGACAGATCCACAAGTTTTTTGAATAGCACTGCCCCCAACGGTTACCTGTCAGAAACGAGAACGACAGGGAACCGTTGGGGGCTCTTAATCAACCCTTCTATAAAAACTTGATAATCGAGTTGCAGAAGCAAAAAAGGCCCAAAGTATTTTACCCGGCAGCTGTTTTTTTCCGGTTGAAACAATGTCCCGTTGTTTTGCGCTTATGTAGACGCACCAGATTTCAGCTGGTCAGAATTCTTTTATAAAAACCTTGTGATCCACCAGGGACAGAGAATAGACATACCCCTTTATAAACTTCTGATCGCCGAAAATACTTATAAGACGGATACCGCCATCTTCCGGTTCAACCAGATCCACAGCTTCCATAATCAGATCAGGCTCCTGATCCGTCATCAGATACGCATTTGCCTCACACATAATCACCCTCCATATAACGGTCCATGCCTTGACAGGCACAACAAAGCATGAAAGCTGTTAGCTGTTACTCGATCATCAAGTTTTTTGAATAGCGCCGCCCCCAGCGGTTGCCTGTCAGGAACGAGAACGACGGAGGACTTTTTCCCTGCCAGGCTGAAAATCAGCGACCTGCGGCCACTGGTCCTCAAACAGCTTGATTGTCGCAACGCCTGGCAGGGAAAAAGTCTGATCTCCTTTGGTTCTCAATGTTCCTGACAGGCAACCGCTGGGAGCTCTTAATAGGTCCTTCCATAAAAACTTGATAACCGAGTGTTAGCTTTTAGCTGTTAGCTGAGTACTGATGGCTGACGGCTTTCATATAAAAACCGGTATGGCCGGCTCATGATCATCGACCCGGCCACAACAAATCATGAAAGCATCAGCTATTAGCCTATTAGCCGCTATCGAAAACTTAACACTTTCATATAAACGGCCATGCCCTTTTAAACACATAAACACAACAAAGCATGAGCCGTTTGCTCACAACAAAACCAGACAATTAAGGACATCAGGAAACTGCAGTATCAAAAAAATCCTGCAGAAAACCTGTTAAATGGCTGTCTATAAGTTCATTCACAATCATTGGCAAAGGCAGTGAACTGACGCCCACAATTTCAATATCCTCCTGGGTAAGGGGGATCAGTATTTTCTTTGCAGGAGAAACAGATATGGCTTCTGCCATTTCAGGGGTCAGCTCGCCCATCATGGCATGGGGCATGATAATGCCCACAGATCCAATGATCACATCTGCTATCTTAACCGTATGAACAATGGCATTGACCCCTGAAGCACCTCTGTTTGCCTTGGACTTGAGCATCTGGGCAGTGGCAATGGCATTGGTACCAAGGGCAAGAATGACAATGCCTTCACCAAACTTTTCCTTTAATTTTCGGATAATGGTGGAGCCGATGCCGCCGCCCTGACCGTCTATGACACACACATTACACTTGTTATTCATTTTCATGCCCTCCAATTAGCCGAACCAAGTCTGTATGTCAACCTTAAAAGATAAAAATAATTACCTGAAGAATTAAAAAAAGGGAGATATGGGGGCGTTATAAATCTCGTCAAAAACTTGATAATCCAGTATTACAGTCTGTCATATTCTTCCGGCGGTACATCCGGAACCTGGGACAGAACATCTGATAAGCCCTTTCCGGTTGATCTTTTCGCCCTCTCCTCCAGATAGGAATCGGGCATAAGGCGGAAAAGTCTTTCAGCAACAGATGCAGCAATTATTTCATCAACAGGAATATTCTGTTTTCCAGATATTTCACATATCTTCTGATGTAATCTGTCTGGCAGTCTTATTAAAATCTCAGTCATTTTATCTCTCCGATTTTCTGCAAAAAAATTTTCGGTGTGACTACATTCATTCCGAACATCTTTGCATTTTTGAAGTTGCCCGTATTGTAGGTCACAATATAATCCGCCCCCGATGAGAAAGCCAGTTCAAGAATAAAATCATCATCTGCGTCTTTTATATGTGCCCGGAGCAGATAGAAAATCGGATGCCTGTCAGCCAGCGACACGATATCGTCAATGAATCTGTCAATCATCACCACATCCTTTCCCTGCCGATGAACTTCCCTTTTTAGTACAGCCTCGTATTCAAGTGTAAGAGCGGTTGATACATTTATCCGAAAGCGTCTGTCTCCTTCCTTCAGCAGCTTCAGCAATCTGTAGGAAGCTCCCTGACTGGATCTCAGGGCGGCAACCATAACATTTGTATCAACAATTATCTGATATGCTTTGGAGCTGTTTTCTTTTATCATAAATGATTATACAGCATAATGCGCTCTACACAAAATTATTTTTTTGCATTTTTAAAGCTCTTTGATATTTGCGCTAAACACAGAACAAGGTTTTGAACGGGTCCGGTTTCCAGGTAAATCCGTGATACTGTTGATAACCCGGTAAAATATTTTGAATCCTGTGATCAACAGCCGAAACAGCAGGGACGGAAAAGGAAACAGGCGCTGAAAAAAACTCCTTTTCAACTCATCCGGGAGAGTCATGCCCTAAAGTGGCTTGATCATAACATCGGTCATCCTGGGGTGGGGTAAAACCTGACCCCTCACAGGTAAATGTAAACATTAAAAAACTTGTTCATTGAGTAAAAGGGAAAAAAAATTAAAAGGGTTATGATATGAAAATCAAAATAAAAAATATCGACAAAACTATTTAATTGGTTCATACTTGTAATTATAAGCCAAAGAACAAAAACATCCTGCTATCATTAAAAACAGCCAAATGGATAATGACCCGGGGTTTTTGAACAATATGAACATATCTCAGGTAAACAAGAAAATTAATGGATTATGATGTAATTATTGTGGGCGGCGGGCCTGCAGGGCTTTTTTCGGCATGCTACCTTGCGGAAAACTCAGATTTGAGAGTTCTGATCATTGAAAAGGGCAAAAAAGCCCTGGCCCGGAAATGCCCTATCCAGAACAATGAAAAATGCCTGGGCTGTAATCCCTGCAATATACTGTCAGGTATTGGCGGCGCAGGACTTTACTCCGATGGAAAATTAAACTTCATACCCAGACTTGGCAAAACAGATCTAACCCAGTTTGTCAGCCTGGCTGAAGCCGAAAAACTCATTGACGAAACAGAGGCGCTTTTTACCCGGTATAAAATGGATGGACAGGTGTATCCAACCGATATGAACCGGGCCAGGGAAATTCGAAAGGAAGCCAAGCGCTTTGGCATTGATCTTCTGCTAATCCGGCAGAAGCACCTCGGCAGCGACAATCTTCCCGGTTATATTGCAGATATGGCAGATGATATCCAGTCCAGAGGCGTGGACATTCACACGTCAGAAGAGGTAAGGGAAGTCATTGTTGAAAACGGGAGAGTAAAAGGTGTCATCACAAACAAAGAGGTGTATTCGGCCGGGAATGTCATTCTTGCCCCGGGCCGGGCCGGTGCCGGATGGGTGTCTGATCTTGCAAGACACCACGGAATCATGCTTTCCCAGAGGGGCATAGAAGTAGGTGTAAGGGTTGAGGTGCACAACGACATCATGGATGATCTCTGCAATATCATCTACGACCCGACCTTTTTTATTCAAACCCCCACTTATGATGATCAGACCCGGACATTCTGCACCAACCAGGGCGGATATATAAGCCTTGAAAACTACAGCGATTTTGTATGTGTAAATGGGCATGCCTATACACAAAAAAAATCAATGAACACCAATTTTGCATTTTTGTCAAAGGTTATACTGACCGAGCCGGTTACTGACAACCAGGCCTATGGTGAATCCATTGGCAGGCTTTCCGCAATCATCGGCGGCGGCAAACCGATTCTCCAGAGATTCGGTGATCTTAAAAGGGGTCGTCGTTCCACCTGGAACCGCGTAAACAAGGGGTATATTGAACCGACAATGAAAAATGTCGTATGCGGTGATATTGCCATGGCCCTGCCGGAAAGAATTCTGTCCAATCTCATAGAAGGACTTGAAACCCTAAACCTTGTCATTCCAGGGGTTGCCAATGATGAAACCCTGCTTTACGCCCCTGAAATCAAATTTTTTGCCACCCAGATCAAATCAGACAACCACCTTGAAACCTGTGTAAAAGGATTGTATGTGGCCGGGGACGGACCTGGTGTTGCCGGCAATATCGTTTCAGCGGCGGCAACAGGACTGATTCCGGCAAAACAGATAATAAAGGAAAATACAAAATGAATCTTAAAGAATACTGTCCCGAAAAAATTCTCACTGCAGAAGAAGGCGTAAAAAAAATAAAAAACGGAAGCCGGGTATTTATCGGAACAGGCTGCGGGGAGCCCCAGCAGCTGATCAGATCCATGGTCAATGATAAAACCATCCAGGATATCGTGGTTTATCAGATGTTGTCCTCCACCTTTGCCAAATATATGGACGACAAGGAATTTGTTAACCGTTTTTCATTAAAACTCTTTTTTATCAGCCTGTACATGCGCCAGGCGGCCTTTGAGGGAAAAATCGACTATCTGCCGGTTTACCTGTCTCAGATCCCTGAAATTTTTGCTTCAAAGGAAATCGGACTGGACATTGCCCTGGTTCAGGTGAGCCCTCCGGACAAGTATGGATTCTGCAGCCTGGGCATTTCCGTTGATATCACCCTGTCCGGCATGCAGAACGCCAGAACCGTCATTGCCCAGATCAACCCGGCCATGCCCCGGACCTGGGGAGAAAGCTTTGTCCATGTGGATGACATTGATTTTTTTGTTTTTCATGAGGAACCCCTTGTGGAAGCCCTGCCCACACTGAAAAACCAGAATGTGGTCAAAAGAATCGGCCATTACGTCAATCAGCTTGTGGATGACGGCGCCACCCTTCAGATTGGCTTTGGTCATCTTCCTGACGCCATCCTGCCCTCCCTGGAAGACAAAAAAGATCTCGGGATCCACACCCAGGTGATTACAGACGGACTGCTCCCTCTGTTTAAAAAGAAAATCATCACCAACAAACACAAATCCTATCTGCCCGGACGGGTGATTGCATCCCTGTGCATGGGGTCCAAGGCCCTTTATGACTATGTAGACAACAACCCCATATTCTACTTCAAATCATCAGAATTTGTCAATAACCCCAACGTGATTGCCAAAAACGACAATTTCATCTCCATCAGTTCCGCCCTTGAAGTGGACCTGACAGGGCAGATCTGCACCGACTCAAAGGGCTATCTTTTCTACTCCGGTATCGGGGACCAGGTGGATTTTATCCGGGGAAGCGCCATGTCAAAGGGAGGTTTTTCAATTATCGTTCTGCCCTCCACTGCCAGTGACGGTGACATATCACGGATTGTTCCCCACCTCAGTGAAGGCGCTGGTGTGGCCACCACACGAGGTGATATTGATATTGTTGTCACTGAATACGGCATTGCTGAACTGAGGAGAAAAAGCATTTACCAGCGGGTAATGGAACTGGCCCAGATTGCCCATCCCAAATTCAGAAAGCAGCTCATAGAAGAAGCCAAAAAGCGGCGCTATATTTTTGCCGATCAATTGTCTCCCACCAGCCAGGACCTGCTGTTTCTTGATGACTATAAATACGCATTAAAACTTCCCACCGAAAAAAACATTGAAATCCGACCCCTGCTTCCCTCTGACGAGTTTGAATCCAGAAATTTCTACTATTCCCTGCAGGAAACCAGCATCTATTACCGATTTTTTAACAAAAGAAAAGTATTTTCCAGGGAAATGCTGCAGAGACAATGGGCAGATGTGGATTATAGAAAAAACATGACCCTGATCGGGTTGATGCAGATAGGCAAACGGAAACAGATCATCGCCATAGGCTCCTATGCTGAGGCAGAAGATGACGTGGCAGAGGTCGCCTTCCTGGTCAAGGAAGAGCTCCACGGCATGGGAATTGCCTCCAAGCTTATTCAAATCCTGGAAGACATTGCACGGAAAAACGGCTACAAATCCTTTATTTCATCCGTTCTTGCTGAAAACAAAAAAATGATCAAGGTATTCAGAAAACAATATCCCAATGCCAACCTCATTCGAAGCGGAGGCGGCGAGGTGGAAATTGAAATGCCCTTTGAAGATAAACAGAAAGAACAAGATCAGTCCCTGTAACTCGGTTATCAAGTTTTTATGGAAGGGTCGAGCGCCGCCCCCAGCGGTATTCAAAAAACTTGATGATCGAGTGTAAATATGAAAAGGGGAAGCAGGTTTTAATTCACGCTTCCCCTTTTGATCTGTTTTTATTTCATTATAATGTTACAGAACCGGCATGGCCGGCCCTTGAATATCGATCCGGCCACAATACAGAATGAAACGCAGACAGCGGCAATGATATGACGAGCGTTTCCTTATTATGCAGCCCTTATTTCTTCTTTGAGCTCAGCTCCGGGAAGTCCCAATAGTAAAATTCGTTGCTATGGGCCGTATCCTCACCCTTGCTCTTTCTTGCCTCTTCATTTTCCCTGAGCTCAATTCTTCTGATTTTGCCGCTGATGGTCTTGGGAACTTCATCCACAAATTCAATAATTCTGGGAATCTTAAATTTAGCCAGCAGCTCAATGGTCTTTTGAAAAAGCTCAAGCGCAAGCTCTCTTGATCCTGTATACCCCTTGTTCAGGATGATATAGGCTTTTACAAGCTGATGTCTTTTTGGATCCGGAACACCGACAACAGCGGCTTCTGCAACAGCTTCATGCTCGACCAGGGCACTTTCCACTTCAAAGGGACCGATTCTGAAATCCGAAGATTTAATGACATCATCAGCTCTTCCCACAAACCACCAGTATCCGTTTTCATCAAATGAGGCCCGGTCACCAGTATAATAATAGTCGTTGACAAATACGCTGCTCATTTTTTCAGGACTGCCGATATATTCTACAAAAAGTCCCAGAGGCAGCCATTTTTTAAGATTAACAGCAATATGACCGGGTTCATCAGGAACCTTTACCTCTTTTCCGTCATCATCCAGAAGGGTAACATCGTACATGGGAGATGGATAGCCAAAGGAGCCGCAGCGCATTTTTCCTGCCATCCAGGGCGGGTTACCGATCATGGCCGAGGATTCTGTCTGGCCGTAAAAATCACGAATCTCCGTACCTGTCTTGTCTTTCCACTGTTTAATAACCTCCGGATTCAGGGGCTCTCCTGCGCCGATGGACTGCCGCAGAGAAGACAGATCAAATTGTGCCAGATCCAGGCTGATAAACATCCGCCATGCTGTGGGCGGCGCGCAGAACACATTGACCTTATGGGTTTCCAGGGCTTTGATATACTGATTTCCGTCAAGGACGGTAAAACCAAACCCCGCGGCTGTTGCACCGACATTCAAAGGCCCGAAAAAACTGCTCCAGGCCCATTTTGCCCATCCAGGAAAACTCAGGTTATTGTGGACATCCGCAGGTCTGATCCCTGTCATCACAGATGTAGACAGATGGCCAAGGGGATAATCTCTGGCAGAATGACCGACCCGTTTGGGAAGCCCTGTGGTGCCTGATGTAAAGAGACAGAACATGATATCTTCTTTCTTTATGGGCGCTGCCTCTGCTTCTGCAGACTCTTTTTCCAACTCGCTGTAGCTGATCCACCCGTCCTTTTTTCCAAGAACGATTTTAATTTTGGGACTGGCATTGGTGACCTATAGATGTCCTTGAATGACCTGATACATAAAGTTAATGCTCGCACGGTTAAGTTCCGCTGAAAGCATGAATAAAATCGGCATCAAGTCATGCTGGGACTACTATAATTGCCTCGTCCATCAGGTCTGTGAACTGCTCAGCACATATTACGGTATCCGGGGGATAGGATTCAAAACGGAACTGCATTTCCCGCATGGTCATGGATGTTGCCGTGGGGATGATAACCAGTCCCCCTGCTTTCCCCCTGCATTACGGACGGCATTGAGGCATTTATTGCAGTTGGCGGCAAATTCTTTGTACGTAAAGGTTTTGGCCTCGGTGGTTGCAATATCCGTCCATATCAGTGCCGGCTGATCTCCCCTCTCCTTTACGTGAAGGCCTTCGATTATCTCCTCGGCCCAGTTGAATGTTTCAGGCAACTCCATAAAATTTAATTTTTCAAAAAAAGCTTTGGACTTATTTTCCTTGTCATCATTATCTTCCATCATGTTGATTGCCATTACTTCTTTGAATAGTTCTTGCATGCCCATAAAATCTCTCCTTGCAGTTCTAATTTTGAGTTATGATAGAGGAACATTTAAAATATTCGAACACCGACACCCTTGTTACCGAGCGCTCGGTCGGGACAGGCGGAAAAAAAATATGACCTGATTTTAAGTAAAGAACCTGTTAACCATCATGAGCGAGCGCTCAACAGACTTAATATTTATGGTATAAATTAATATAATTAAGGGTGTTGAAATCGATACCCAAAAAACATAATTATTTGTAACAATATCAATTAATTGTATTGAAAAAACCTATGTTTTAATGTATAGTCTATATAAGCTTATTTAGGCTAAAAATTAAGATAAACCACAAAAAAACAGAGGTCTTATGCATAGAAAAAATATCAAAAAATTAGTAGTGAAGCAACTGAAAAGTAAATATCCAAACTGGATCAGATTGACAAAAGAAGAAAAAAAGCGCTTGGCAAAAGCTGTTGTGGATGAAATTGGTAAAGCATATGATTACTCGCAGGCTTTAGATCTCCCTATTGAAGAGCTTACGGGGATTGATAATCAAAAACCGCTTGCTGGAGTACGCTCTCTTTCTGAAATGGCTGATTATATTAATAATTTTCATAAAGGCAAACTATTTGATTTCGACAAAAGGAAAAAACCGTACCCTGAAATTAAAGATCAGGAATTAAAATTTATCGATGAAATGCTTGATAATGGGATTATCAATACCCTTATTGCCCCGGATGGATATTCTGAATGTCATCGAGAAACTCAACCCTATCAACTTTTTCGTATGGAGCTTTTGAAAATTTTAAAATATCCTGAAATCAGTTATCGAAAATTTTGTACTGAGGAGTATTTTGGAAAGGAAAGACAACAAAACAGGCGATTTGTAAGACTGTCGCTAAAAACAAAATACATACCAGACCATAGTCATTTAAGCCATTTCAGATCAGACCTGCTGTTTAAACATGTGATGAATATTTCAGTTTACTTCCTTCATCATTTTTATGAGTCGGGTCGCCTTGAAAATACAGTTATACACGCCGTTGATTCTACCGAGTTGCCCATTGAAACAAAGTATCCTTTGTGTACTGTCGAGATCAAAGGTAAAAAGGTCCGCATCTATTCAGACCTGGACTGTGATTGCGGAAAACGAAGAAACAAAAGAGATAAGTCCCCATATGTTGTAGGATATCGGCTTCATACATTGACAGCCATGAATCCCTCAACCGGCCATAGCTTTCCACTGGTATCTGTTGTAGCTGCGGCAAATCATCACGACAGTTTGTTTCTGAAACCTTTGATAAAACTGGCCCAGGCTATGGGCATTGAGATGAAACTGATAACTGCTGACGAGGCTTATCATGACAATGACGGATCAATACTCGAAGAAACAGGTGTCCATGTTATTGCTCCTCCTTCCAAAAACGTTGATCTTCCTGTTAACGTAATGGAATCCCCGGTTAGAGTAACCTTCAATGACTATTGTGAGATCCCCATGAAGTATCTGGGAAGCACCAAAGAAGGCCATGAGTTCTGTTGCAGTGCAAAACCCGGAGAATGTTTTTTTGAAGGTACTTGTCGGAAATCAAGAACTGTGCCTTTTGATAAAGGGACTTTTCAGCCAGTACCTTCATGGTTAGATGCATCTGATAAGGCCATAGAAATTCGAAAAAATTGTGAAAGACCATTTAATCTGATGAAAAAACGAGAAGGACTCGAAAACACAAGAGTTCGAAGCCAGCATGGAGTTATTGTTCGTTCAGCATTTACGACAATAGTAACGTTGTTAATCGAAATGGCGGGAACACGTCGAAAGCTAGAGAAAAAACCAGATAACCAAAAGGACTTATTTGCTGCTACGGGCTAAAATTTTAGACGGACAATTTGCGAACTTAAGCTTTTTTCTGAGATAATTACTCGGACCGATGGTATATTGCCTGAATTATACGAAGAACCTTTCTGATATAAAATTTTAGATCGAATTTGAGTAAAAAATTTCAAAAAAACTGATCAGAATCAATAAAGGGGGCTTAAAAGCTTATATAATTTGATCGGTTTCAACACCCTTTTAAAGGAAATCAGGCAGGGTAAATTTGATTTAGACCTTTTTATGCCGGACACCCCGTTCGGTGAGAAAACCGTCCGATAAAGCCCTGTAGAAAAAAGTCAACAACCCCTGAGCTAAAGACTCAGGGGCTTGCAAGGCAACTTGTAAGCCCGGTTGATTAGCCTAAGCCACAGAAAAATTGGTGGCTACGTTACATTGGAATATATAGTCATCCCAAGG
>JAYEJJ010000075.1:0-4924 GCA_034660495.1 Thermodesulfobacteriota bacterium
TTGAGGACCAGTGGCCGCAGTTCTTGATTTTTAGCCTGGCAGGGAAAAAGTCCTCCGTCGTTCTTGTTCCTGACAGGCAACCGCTGGGGGCGGCGGTATTCAAAAAACTTGATAACCGAGTTAAAGGGACATTAATATCAGCTTTTTAAGCTACACTCTCTCAAAACCGCATTAATTCAGGATGTTATAACAGGAAAAGTGCGGGTGACGTCGCTACTCGAAAACATGGAAGGCTGCTTATGATTACAAAGCAGGAAAAGAACAGGGAGAATTCATATGTCTGTAAAAAATGAAATTAAAAGTGAAAAAATCCTGGTGAAAGATATCTTTTCAAACATGTGGTTTCGCATCCCTGAGTATCAACGGCCTTATATCTGGGGTAAGGATGAAATCAATGATCTGCTCGATGACCTCACCTTTGCACAGACGCAAAAGCCGGACCAGGAATATTTTCTTGGTTCTTTTGTGTTTCAGGCAAAACCGGCAGGGTCAGCCAGCGGACAGGAATATGATGAGAAGGATCTTCTTGACGGTCAGCAGCGCATGACAACACTTTTAATGATTTTTGCCAGCATTAGGGATATGTGTGACGATCCTGATGGACAGGATGTGTGTGTCAACGCCATTTTCCAAAAAGGAAGCGCAATAAAAAAAATTCCGGAACGGACACGAATAACCTTTGCAATAAGGGATTCTGTTCAGAATTTTGTAGACACTTACATCAAACAGGCCGGTGGTACAAACAATACAGACAATATCCAAGAACTCGCAAAGAGCAAAGATGATCCTTCTGTGCGAAATATGGCAGCGGCAACCCTGAAAATTCAAAAATATTTAACAGAAAACACGGTTGATCTCATTGATTTCCTGACATTTCTTTCAAATAATGTACTTTTGATTTATGTTGCCACTGAAGATCTTGATGATGCATTCCGCCTCTTTACCATTTTGAATGACCGTGGAGTTCCATTGCGTAATAGTGATATTCTAAAATCTCAGAACCTTGGCGCATTGACCGCAGACAAAGAAAAAGAAAAATATGCCAAATTGTGGGAAGAAGCTGAAGGTGAACTTGGTGATGACTTTGACCGTTTTCTAAATCACATCAGGACAATATTGGTAAAGGAAAAGGCAAGGTTGAGTTTGCTGGATGAATTTGAACATAAAATTTACAACCCCCGGGAAAAGGACAAAACTACCGGTCAACTTAAATCGCCATTGCTGAAAAAAGGAAAAGACACGTTTGAACTGATTAAACGTTATTTGAAACATTATAATGCACTATTTGAAAATGACAATTACAGCCATACAGGCAATAATTTTTAATTTGACAATCTGCTGAAAGTGATGCTGTCAGGTCTGCCTTCCACGGATTGGGTCCCGCCGTTGCTAAGGTACTATGAAAAATTCGATTATAATAAAATCATGGATTTCCTTGTATTGCTGGATAACAAATTCAGCGCTGACTGGATCGTTCAATATACTCCTACAATGCGCATAGAAAAAATGAATCAATTGATTCGTATCATTGATGGGGCGTCAAGCTCTGATGAGGTCCTTGGTGGAGATGGCTTTCAAATCGACAAGGATTCATTTAAGCGTGCTATTGATTCAGCCGTGTATGGCAGAAGATTTACCCGTTATCTGCTCCTGAAACTTGACTATCTGTATCATGATGACAGCCACAAGATGAGTATCGAAGCTCTTTCTGTGGAACATATATTGCCACAAAACCCCTCGGAAGGAAGTCAGTGGGTGCAGGATTTTACTGATGAACAGCGAAAAGAATGGACTGACCGGCTTGGCAATCTTGTTTTGATTTCAACTCGGAAAAACACGTCACAGGGCCGGCTTGATTATTCAGATAAGAAGGCAAGATATTTTCAAAAACGAATCAGCACTTGTCCAAATTCATTACGGGTTTTAAATAATTACAATCAATGGACAATGGTTGAATTGAAAGAAAATCATATTGAGGTTTTGAATAAGCTGAACCAGCACTATGGGGTTTTGTAGTGAAGCCGGGTCAAAAAGCATATAAACCTGACGGTTACAAAAATGCAGGACTGTTGTATGACTATTTTACCACTCAGTGGCAATTTATGCAGTATCTGGAAACCATGGAGGTCGACTCATGACCCGGGAAAACCAGACCATCGAATGGAAGGAATCCTGGCGGGACGAGTACCTGCGCTGGGTCAGTGGGTTTGCCAATAGCCAGGGCGGTGTGATGGTGATCGGCAGAAATGATCGGGGAGAAGCTGTGGGCGTTGCTGACGGATCAAAACTGCTGGAGGATCTGCCCAACAAAATCCGTGACCTGTTGGGTATCATGGTAGATGTCAATCTGGTCGAAGAAAACGGGGTGGAGCTGCTGGAGATTCATGTGCCTGCCTACACCAATCCCATCAGTTTTCGGGGGCGGTACTATACCCGCAGCGGCAGTACGCTACAGGAACTGAAAGGCGCGGCCCTGGACCGGTTTCTGCTGCAGCGGCAGGGCCGCACCTGGGATTCTGTGCCGCTTCCCGGGGTCAAACTTTTGGATCTGTCCTTGTCAAGCCTGAAGCAATTCCGTGAACTGGCTGCTGCCAGTGGCCGCCTGAGTGCCGCGGATCTGTCGGCATCAGATTCAGGGTTGTTGGAAAAGTTGAAACTGGTGGAAGGGAAATACCTGAAACGGGCGGCAGTGCTGTTGTTTCATGAAGACCCGGACCGGTTCATCACCGGGGCTTTTGTGAAAATCGGCTATTTTGTTTCTGAATCCGATCTGGCCTATCATGATGAGATCCATGGGTCTCTTTTTTCCCAGGCCCATGCCGTGGTCGACCTGCTGCGGACAAAATACATGAAAGCCGCCATAAGCTACCAGGGCATTCAGCGGATCGAGCGTTTCCCTGTGCCTTACGAGGCCCTGCGTGAAACAGTACTGAATGCTTTGGTGCACCGGGATTATGCCGTGCCTGCGCCCATACAGATTCGGGTGTACGAGCATAAACTGCGGATCTGGAATCCTGCGGTCCTGCCTGACGGCTGGGATCTTGAAAAACTGTTGGGTGCCCATGCCTCCCATCCCTATAATCCGGATGTGGCCAACGCGTTTTTCCGCTCCGGGGAAATCGAATCCTGGGGGCGGGGGATTGAAAAAATATTTTCTGCCTGCCGAAAAGCTGATTCCCCGCCTCCCAATATCCATGTAGACGGGTATGATCTCTGGATGGAATTTGTGTTTTCTTCGCAGTATATGACTGTTATAAAGGGGTGCCCTGAAAATGAAAAATCTAAAACCCAGGATACTGCGATGGGGGAGGGCCAGAACCGCCCCGGTGGGTTGGTAGATGGGTTGGCAGATAGGTTGGCAGATAATCAGAAAAAAATTCTGCAGATCGCCAAAAACAATCCCCGCATATCAAAAAGGGAAATGGCGGAAACACTCGGCATCAGCACGACAGCCATCGATAAAAACATTGAAAAATTAAAAACGATAGGGCTGCTGAAGCGGGTGGGTTCTCCCAAAGGCGGATACTGGGAGGTGCTTGGGTGAAACCATCCGAAAAATACAGGCTCGATGAGCGCAACCATGTGGAAAAGCCGTGGAACGGGAGCGCAGTGTGGTCGTGAATGCACCTGAATCCACCTCCAAGGGATACTGGTCATCATAGACCGGGATCAAGAAAGGTCCCAGAGTGCAAGACAATTGGAGTTTCATTTCTTTTCCCGGCACCCGGCAGGCCCAATATGTTTAATATCCGGTCTGTTCATAAAATATCAGGCGGGTCTTTTTTAAAAATTTTTCTGTAAAGCCGGTGTGCCCGCTTCTGAACCACCCACCAGAAAAACCTGTTTTCTGTGAGCGCGGTTTTGGTATCCGTATTAAAATATACCCGGGCAAACCGCATCATATCCCGTTGGGTCAGGCCAAGATCCATACTGGAAAACAACAGGCCGAAAACATCCTTTGCCCGCCAGCGGAACGGGGTTTTGGAGCGGATCTGGGCACGGTGAAGATCCACCAGAAAAAGACGGATGTTTTTGGGATCAACAGCATCCAGCCCCTTTGAAATATCAAGGAGAAAATGGCACAGATAGAAATCCCTGTGATTTATGCCGTTTTCGTGGATTTTCCGGGCTATTTTTGCAATTTCTCTTATCAGGGACCGTTTCAATTCAGGGGACGGGGGATTGTCCGCCCAGTCCCTGCAGAAATTTTCCAGGGTAATGGTGTCTTTCAGTTCATGGGTGATCACAAAAGACTGGTATGATGCCGGATTCCATCCCAGTCTGCCGTATCCCACAGCCTGCATGGTATCAATGCCGATGCGGTCCAGTTTTTCCAGGGCCTTCCATTCATTTTCCGCTCCGAGAACAGGCGGTCTTCTGAACTGGACAATATTCTTGATTATTTTACCCCAGCCCACCCCGGTATGGAATTTTCCAAAATAATATTTGTCCTTAAACTTAAATCGAAGGGTTTTTCTGCCTTGACTGCTGCTGAAGATCTCCCCTTTGACATTGAACAATTCACCAAAGTCATTTTCATTGATTTTCCAATACGCCTTCCACTCTTTTGGTAAAACAATCATACATATCGCTTTTTGGTTATGGCTTCTTCCCAGTGCCTTTTATTTTTTAAAGTGGCCTGTGATACTTTTAAGACAGCCTGGTGTATACCAGAGATGGACAGGGAAATCAACAAAACCGGCATTTTTTCTAAAATTTTCATGGTCTCTTCTATAAATTTGATGGTCTCTTCTACAAAAATGATCAATGATGGACTCAGACCGTTTTATCAGCAGCTGATGAGATTCAAATAGTGTAACGCTTTTCAATCCGTCTAATTCAGACGGTTGAAGCATTTCTTTCTTTAAATTAAGTCAGTTATAATAAAATCGTTGCGTCGTTCAACAATCAAAATAGTGTAACG
>JAYEJJ010000076.1:0-4915 GCA_034660495.1 Thermodesulfobacteriota bacterium
ATATAGATAGGTAAGCATATTAACCTCCTTTTACTGTGTTTCAAAAAAAGTTGGACTAATATGATCACTATACATTATTTCTGTTTTGGTTTCAAATCACACAACAGAACTTACAACTCACGAGTAAAATATTGTATCAAGGCGCTTACAGTGAAAAGTGCTTTGGTTGCTCTGCACGGTATCACAAGTTGGTTCTTTTTCCAGATAAAAAACACTTGCTGATGTCATTCAGTGTACCAGTTTATCAGAGCAAAACTGTATTAATTTATCTGAGCGCTATAGGCTCACCTCGCCAGTCTCCCTGTCAGCAATTTTTCCGTCCATAAAAGAACAGGGAAAAAGGCTGGACGCAGTGAAAGAAATATTTTCCCAACAGCGAATCAATACTTTGAAAAAAGATCTTGAGCGAGTCTGCCTGGAAAATGGATTTAACAGAAAGGCATTCACGCCTTTCACCGATGAACTGAAAAAAATTTGCAACAAGGATTCCCCGGCTCCAGTCATCTTTGAGGACTTCAAATCCACGGCGATTTACCCTCTGATCAAATCAAAACTCATTGTAAAACCGGATAAAGTGATGGTGCTGACAACGGCAACGATCATTGATAAAGCCCTGCTTCCAGAAATTTCATCCAGGATCAAAACCGTCCTTCCCAATACATTGGTCATTGACAAGCCTTACCTGAGTCAAAAAATCACGGCTATGGTTACTAAAGAATTCAAGCAATTTCTCGCCTGGGCCGTCCTCTCCATGGTCCTTGTGCTCATTATTTGCCAGCGGCAATTCAAGGTGGTCCTAACTACCATAATTCCCGTAGCCTTAAGTGCCCTTATTACGGCAGGAATTCTTGGGCTGGCAGGGATTTCGGTGAACCTTATCAGCATTATTTTTGTCATATTTGTATTCGGGGTGGGGGTAGATTTTTCCATCTTTCTGGTCCACCACGGCATGACCGGGACCCGGGACGGCCGGCAGATTACCCCAGGAGCAGTATTCATGTGCGCCATGACCACCATTGGCGCTTTTGGAAGCCTCTGTTTTGCCAAACACAAAGCACTGGTTTCCATCGGAGCAGCGGGTTTTATCGGTATGACCGTCAGCCTGTTTACTGCCATGGTCATAATCCCGTTTTTAACGGAACACTGGATAATGAATTCCAGAAAAAATATGCCGGTCGAACTGGCACAGGTCTGGAAAGAGGAGGATGAATGACAGTAGACCAGTTTGACACCATTATCATCGGCTCCGGCATAAGTGGTATGAGCGCTGGCATCATCCTGGCCAGGGAGGGGGAAAAGGTCCTTGTCCTTGAACAGCACGACATCCCTGGCGGACTTACCCAAACCTTCAGGAGATCAGGCCTTGTATTCCCCACTGGGGTTCACCGTATAGGAGCTCTCAGGCCAGGTGAACCTCTATGGTACTATTTTAACTACCTGGATATTATAGACCGACTGGAATATATCCCCATGGCTGAAGATGGATTTGAAGCCTACCATTTCCCCGGAGAGACCTTCAGGGTGCCCCAAGGCCACGACTCCTACCGGAAAAAGCTAATCTCCCTTTTTCCAAATGAGTCAGATGCCATTGACAGGTACTTCAAAGATATGGTGAACCTGGTGAAAGGGATAGCGCTCTATAATCCAGGCTGCACCGATGCCCATGACAGGTCTATGGAGTACACTGGATCACTTGAAGAATATTTTACAAAGATCGGAATCAGGAGACGGCTTAAAAACATTTTATCGGCTAACAATCCCCTTTTCGGGCTGCCCAGCACCCAGTGCCCGGTGCTGACCCATTTTATCATCACAGATGCTTATTTGAAATCAAGCTTTAGAATCAATGAAACGGCCACACCTTTTTCAGAGGCTCTTGCAGAAAGTTTCCAGACAGCGGGTGGACAAATTAAAACCCGGTCCAGGATGGTCCGCTTTCTTATCAGTGCTCAAACAGTCAAGGGAGTGAAATTGGAAAGCGGTGAGGAAATCAAAACAGGCCGGGTCATTTATTCGGGGCATCCGGCCCGATTGCCTGGATTCTGTCCCCCCAAAACCTTCAGGCCAGTTTACCAAAAACGCCTTGAAGGAGCGAAAAACACTCCGGGTGTTTTCGGGATAGGCCTCGCCTGGAAAAAAAAGAATTGCCCTGTGGTGGATAATGATGCATATATTTATGACACTTGGGATGTAAATGACCATTATCATACAACCAAGGATATGAAGGGGGGAAACCCAGGGGTAATTTTTTTAAGCGCCCTGCCCGGAGGAAAGAGCACCTGTAGTACAGCAGAGAAGAAAGAGAGCCTTGCAGTAACTGGTATAGTGCCCCTGTCCGCAGCATGCAATGAACAACTCACTGCCGACTATGGGCAGCCTGGAAAAACCACATACATGAGAACCAAAACTACTTTTGCAAATAAAATTATGGACCGTATAGAAAAGACATTTCCAGGAGCAAAAGAAAACGCAAGAATCGTGGTTACATATTCTCCAGCTACATTTGAACGGTACACACTCACCCCGGAAGGAAGCGCCTACGGCATCAAAAAAACGGCCCAAACATTTTTACAGGCCATGTTCAACCCGGCTACCCGGGTCAGAGGGCTGTTTCTCACTGGGCAGAGCATAGGCTTTTGCGGCATCCACGGTGGAATCTCTGCCAGTGTGAATCTGTGCAAAACATTCTTTCCGAAATCATATTTAATGGATAAAATACGTAAAGAAGGCAACAAAAGACTATGAACCGGGTCGCTATCACCGGACAGGGGATCATCTCCCCCATCGGCAACCATACAACTGAAGTCTGGGATGCTTTGGCCACCGGCCGATCAGGCATCGTTTTCGTGAACCAGTGGGAAGAGATTAAGGACTTAAAAGTCAAACTGGCAGGTGTATGCAGAGACTTCGACCCCAAAAGGATCAACAGAAAAAACCGACGGACAATGGGGCCAATGACCATCATGGCTGCCCTTTCCGCAATGGACGCTCTGGAACAGGCAGGCATTCCCAAAAAGGTTATTCTGTCCGGCATGGCAGGGGTAGCTATGGGGTCCACCACGGGATCCGGCGGAGTCATTCAGACCATATTTGACGACTTTACCGAAACAGGAGGAATCTCAAGGCTTGAAGGTACGGCTTTCATGAAAATCATGAATCATTCAGTTGCCGCCAACCTGGCTGCCATGCTGGGTGCCCGGGGCCGGGTAATTTCCCCTTGCGCAGCCTGCGCCACATCCACCCAAGCCGTCGGTTTAGGCTGGGAGGCCATCCGAAGCGGCGCCCAGGATATTATGATCTGTGGCGGGGCAGACGAACTCCACCCCTCAACAGCCGGAGTCTTTGGCGTATTAAATGCCGCATCCAGGCAAATCGAGCCAGGCAGCAGCCCAAGACCCTTTGACAGGGATAGGGATGGCCTTGTGGTTGCCGAAGGTGCCGGCACCCTGATCCTGGAAAACATGAACCATGCCATTGCCCGGAAAGCGGACATCATGGGTGAAATAACCGGATTTTATACCTGTTGCGATGGGGCACATATGACAAGTCCCCAAGAAAAAGGAATGTTTGCCTGCATGAAAGGGGCTCTGGCATCGGCAAACTGCACAATAGAAAAAATTGACTATATCAATGCCCATGCCACCGGCACCCTCATGGGAGATGCCGCCGAGTCCAGGGCTATTGTAATGATAGGTGGAGAAAAAATTCCCGTCAGCGCTACCAAGGGCTATACAGGCCACACCCTGGCCGCTTCAGGTGTCATGGAAACCATTTTCTGTCTGGAAATGATGAAACACAATACCCTGATACCCACCCTGAACCTCAAAAACGTAGCACAAGATTGTGCCGGCATTACCCATGTCCGGGAACCTATGATAAAAAGCATAAATACAGTGATGACCAGTAATTTCGCATTTGGTGGCATCAACGCCACCCTGATCTTAAAAGAATATTAAGGAGTGACCATGAATTCAGATATCCAATCAACAACCGGGGAAGTAGCCTTGGTCACCGGTGCAGGTCGTGGCATCGGACGTGCCATTGCCGTGGATCTATCCCGATCCGGCCGGTTTGTCTATATTAATTACAAATCAAATACCCAAGAGGCGGAAAAAACCCTTGAACAGGTCAAAGCGGCCGGATCCGAGGGGGCACTCATACCTTTTGACGTTACAGACGAAGCAGCTGCCCACGCAGCACTGAAAACCATTTATGAAGAAAAAGGATTCATTGATATCCTGATCAACAACGCCGGAATCAGAGATGACATGCTCATGGTCTGGATGAAGTCTGAAAACTGGCAGCGGGTCATGGATACTAACCTCACAGGCTTTTTCAACCTGACTAAACCAGTGGTCAAAAAAATGCTTTCAAAACGTAAGGGAAGAATAATCAACATCACCTCTACCTCTGGACAAATAGGACAGCCCGGGCAGGTTAACTATTCCGCCTCGAAAGCAGGGCTTATCGGCGCCACCAAGGCCTTGGCCAAAGAAATTGCCAAACGGATCATTACGGTAAATGCCGTGGCCCCGGGCTTCATTGAAACTGACATGGTGGAAGGGCTTCCCCTGAAACAAATTTTCCAATTCGTGCCTGCGGGCCGTCTGGGAAAACCAGAGGAAGTGGCAGCGGCCGTTACATTTCTCTGCTCTCCTGATGCCGGCTATATCACCGGCCAGGTCATCGGCATCAACGGCGGCATTTGTTAGGAGACACTTTGGTTGCATCAACACCACAACCCGCCGCCATTACAGGAATGGGCATTATTTCCTGCATAGGCACTGACCTTAGCACCGTTTCCCGGTCTCTTGAACAGGGGCGATCCGGCATTGTCTTTAACAAAGAAAGAAGCGCGCTGGGTTTTAAATCGCCCCTCACAGCCCGGCTACCGAAAATATCTCCTAAAGCTGAA
>JAYEJJ010000077.1:0-21291 GCA_034660495.1 Thermodesulfobacteriota bacterium
GACAATAAGCACAATATATGGTATTTGTCTGGTTTTTTTATGCATTTAAAATTACGATCCTAAATTTGAATATTTTCAGTTAAAACAATATATTAGGTTTGTGGTGTCAGGAGCTCTGAATTTATGGCCCGATTAACACGAATAGCTCCAAAAAATATTCCGATTCATATCATTCAGCGGGGTAATAACCGTCAGGTATGTTTTGGATCGGATGACAATCATGCTGCATACGCCGGCTGGTTAAAGGAATACTCAAAAAAGTATAAGGTAGACGTCCATGCCTGGGTAATGATGACCAATCATGTCCATTTATTGTGTACTCCCCGGCATGAAAACGGTATAAGCAGCATGATGCAGGCTTTAGGCCGTCGCTATGTCCGGTATTTTAATTATGAATACAATCGAAGCGGAACCCTTTGGGAAGGCCGTTATAAATCCTGCCTGGTTGAATCGGAAACCTACCTGCTCAATGTCTATAGATATATCGAACTTAACCCGGTTAGAGCCGGAATGGTTTTGTCTCCAGGAGATTATCGATGGTCCAGCCACCGGATCAATGCCTTAGGGAAAACCTCTGATTTGTGTACACCCCATTCAGAATATATGATGCTGGGAGCAGGCTCCAGAGAACGTTGTGATAAGTATCGCGCTTTGTTTGACCATGATATTAATAAACGGGAGATAGAACTAATCCGAAATGCTACCAATAAAGGTATGATTGTGGGCAGTAACCGATTTCGAGAAGAGATTGAGGTATTAACCGGTAGACGGGTTAAAGAAAAAAAGAGAGGCCGGCCAGTTGGGTGGCGAAAGGGTGATATTTAATTTTGTTACTCTTACCCCAATTATCCCACAATATTTAATTTTACTCTGACCCCAATTATCCAATTATCCAATTATCCAATTATCCTTTTTAGGTCTGCTTTAGAATTTTCTGGTCTGCTGTACTCAGATCAGGCCCGGCAGCCAGGTAATAATCCAGGGAAAGAGGATCAGAATAAAAATCGTCAAAAGATAAGCCGGCAGAAACATGGATACGCCTTTAAATACATCCTTGAGCAGTACATTGTCTGCAATACCGGCCACCACATAGGTGGTGGCTCCCACAGGCGGGGTAACTGCCCCAAGGGTGGTCACAATGGTGATGGTCACGGAAAACCAGATGGGATCATATCCCATGGCCATTGCCAGGGGGAAAAAAATGGGAATGGTGATTAAAAGCAGGGCCAGGGCATCCATAATGGCCCCGCCGGCTATATAGATAAGGCTGATGCAGATCATAATCATGGTATCTGACATTTCAAGGCAGGCCACAAAAGAGGCCAGGTCATAGGGAATTCTGGTGATGGCAAGGAACCGGCCGAAAATCATGGCACCGGCAATCAGCATGATCACCATGCACGACACCCTTAAGGTGTCTTTGACTGCTTTTTTAAAATTATCCCAGGACAGGGTTCTGGTAATCACGGCAATGAGCAGTGCAAAAAACGCCCCGGCAGCACCGGCTTCTGCAGGTGTAAAAAACCCCATGTAAAGTCCTGCCATAATCAGGCAAAACAAAATAAGCATTTCAATGCCCCCGGAAAGGGAGGCAATCTTTTCTTTTAAGGTACTTTTTTCAGCGGCCAGTCCCAGACCCGGTTTGATTCTGCAGACCACGACAATGGTTAAGAGCAAAAGCAGGGTTAAAAGCACGCCTGCGCCAATACTCCCATAAAACAGTCTGGCAATGGACTGTTCCGTGGCAAGACCGATGATGATAAGCACCACGCTGGGAGGAATCACCACACCAAGAGTGGACCCGCAAGCAATGGCCCCGGTGCTTAATACAGCGGAATACCCGTATTTTTTCATCTCAGGCAGGGCAACGGTGCTCATGGTGGCGGCGGTGGCGGTATTGGACCCGCAAATGGCGGCAAAGGCGCTGCAGGCAATGATAGTTGCCATGGCAAGGCCGCCCTGGATATGCCCCACCCACTTATTGGCTGCCCGGTAAAGTCTTTTGTTCACACCCGAATAAAAGGCAATCTGCCCCATGAATATAAACAGGGGAATAACAGTGAGTCCGTATCTGGAACATACAGACCAGAATACCGACCCTGTCATATTCAACGCCGCATTAAAACTGATCACATATGAAAAACCGGCAAACCCCACAACAGCCATGGAAAACCCCACAGGCATCCCAAATATGAAAAGCAGGAGCAGCAGACCTGAAACACCGATAGCGCCGACAAGGGTCAGGCTCAATTTGAATCCCCCCCTTTTTTAAAAAGCGCATAAAAAATAAACAGCACCAGAACAAAGGTGCCAAAGGCAAGCACCAGAATAAAGGGATAATAAATCATCTGCAAAGTTTCAGACACTTCGCCCACGCTTTTCATGTTCAGGGCCTTTTTAATGAGCTGCCAGGTCAAAAGTGAAAAAAAAAGACCGCAGATCATGGCGTTGATTCTCTGTAAAACCTGCCTTAGTTTTTCAGGAAACCGGTCAAACAGGATGCTCACGTAAAGGTGTTCTTTTTTGTCATGGGAATACCCAAGGGACAGGGCAAACAGCATGGCCCCGAGAAATCCCATGATTTCAAAGGTTCCCCTTACCGGCATGCCGAACTGGCGGAACAGGATATTACAGCAGGTCAAAAAAACCATACAGACCAGAAAGCAGCCTCCGCAAAAGATCTGAAGGCTGTTGATTTTTCTTAGCAAATCAATCATTTTTATTCCATAATAAGCCGTCAGTTATCAGCCCTCAGTTATCAGCTGCAGGCTGACAGCTGACAGCTTTAACTCGATTATCAAATTTTTATGGAAGAGCCGGGCGCTGCCCCCCAGCGGTTGCTATTCAAAAAACTTGATGATCTAGTTTAAGAAAACTTATTGGCATCCTTCATAATGCTTCAAAAGTAGTTTACATTTTTTGTGTTTGATTTTTATATTTTTCGTGCCTTTTGTGTGTTTCGTGGTTAAAAAAAATAAAAAGTGTAAAGTACTTATGAAGGATGCCAACTTATTTACTGTTTTTTTCAATCAGCGAGGAAATGTTTTTGACAATCTCCTCTCCATTAAACCCTTTTTGATCGGCTTTTTCTATCCAGTCATGAACAATGGGAGATAACGGGGTATTCCACTCCTTTTCATCAAGGGTTATAAATTCAACCCCCTGAGCCTTTGACCACTCAATGGAATCATTCACATGGGAATCCATGTACACACCGGTCCATTCTGCCTGTTCCCTGGAAAGATCATTGAGCACCTGTTGTACTTCATTGGACAGTCCATTCCATTTTTTCATATTCATAACAACGGCAAAGGGATACACAACCGTATCGGTCATGGTGACGTACTTGCAGTCCTCGGCAAACTTAAGGTCCTTCATCACCTCCAGGGAAGAAAAAAGGCCCTGGACCACACCCTTTTGAAGGGCCTCAGGCGTGGCAGACATGGGCATGCCGATCTGATTTGCCCCCCAGCGTTTCAGGATCTCGGCAGCGCCGCCGGACGCCCTTAAATCAAGTCCCTTAATATCTGTTAAGGTTCTCACCGGGGTTTTGCTCATGATATTGGCCGGCGCCGTAGTAAACAGGGTTAACACCTTTACCTTGTCAAAGGATGCCGGCTGATACCTGTTATACAGATCAAAAAGGACCAGACTGCCGGTTTTTGAATCCGAAATGCCAAGGGGCAGGCTTACCGCATTGGTAACGGTAAAACGTCCGGGCTGATAGGCCATGCACAAACACCCGATATCTGCCTGACCCGCAATGACCCCGTCCATCATAGCCTTTGCTCCAAGCAGTGTTCCTCCGGGAAAAGTGTTGATTTTCAATTGATTGTCTGTTCTCTTTTCCACTTCTTTTTTCCACTGTTCCATCTGAACACAGGGAAACGTCGGGGCAGGCGGAAAATTGGCGTAATTCAGGGTTGTTGAACCGGCATGTCCCTGGGTTTGAAAATACGGCATCACAAAAAGCAGTACCAGAACAGCAGTAAAGGTAATAGATAGCTTCTTCATAACCTTCTCCTTTTTTTTTGATGTGTTTTATATGAAAGCCATCAGCCATCAGCCATCAGCCATCAGCCATCAGCCATCAGTACTCAGCTAAAAGCTAAAAACTTTCATCCTTTGTTGTGCCTGTCAAGGCATGGACATTATGGCATCCTTCATATCCTCACAAAAGTAGTTTACACTTTTTGGGGAACGCTCCTGAAAAAAGGAGCTTGGCTTTAGAAAGTGTAAAGTAGTCGTGAAGGATGCCGACATTATAATACATTCAGTCTAAAATCCGTTTCTCTTATCAAAAACCCGCTGACTCTTTTTCTGGGTTCTCGGCAGTGCATTGGGCATCAGGACCTCAACATCTGACCGGACAAGGAGTCTGCGCCTGACCCGGTCGGAGATAAAGGCAGCCAGGGCTTTATCATCACAGGAAACATTGTCCTCACTTTTCTCCACCTTGATCACCATGGCATCCCTGCCGTCCTCCCGGTGATACAGATGGATCTGATACTCACTTCCCACACCTTCCACGCTGCTCAGGATCAAATCAATCTGGCTGGGATAAATATTCACCGCCCGGTAGATGAACATATCATCACTTCTGCCCCTTATCCTGCCATGCCGCGGAAATGAAAGCCCGCAGGGGCATTCTCCGGGAATGATCCGTGTAATATCATGGGTTCTGTACCGGATAAGGGGAGAGGCTTCCTTTTTCAAAGTGGTGATGACAAGTTCCCCTTCTTCACCGACAGGAAGGGGCTTCAGTGTACTGGAATCAATAATTTCGTAAATAAAGAGATCATTCCAGTAATGGATGCCTTCATGGAAATTGCAGTCAAGGCCCGTTCCCGGACCGTAGAGTTCGGTAAGGCCGTAGATATCATAGAATTCTTCCACGCCCAGCAGTTCCTTGATGCGGTTTCTCATGGCTTCACTGTGCCGCTCGGCCCCCACAATGATTTTCTTAAGATTAATTTTTGATAAAAGGTTCCTCTTTTTGATCTCTTCGGCCATCAGCAGGGCCATGGATGCCGTGGAACAAAACACTGTGCTCTGCATGTCCACCAGCATTTCCACATGCATCTCTGTATTGGCAGGTCCCATGGGAACGGCCATGGCGCCGAATTTTTCACATCCCAGCTGAAACCCGGCACCGGCTGTCCATAATCCGTATCCCACGGCAATATGCACCCGGTCCTGGGGGGTCAGGCCGGCCAGTTCATAGCACCTGGCAAACATTTCCGCCCAGATGTCAATATCATTCTGGGTATAGCACATGACCTTGCGCTTGCCTGTTGTTCCCGAAGAACTGTGAATGCGCACCACATCCTTTTCATCAACGCTTTTTAATGGAAAGGGATAATCTTCTGCAAGGTCGGCCTTGTCAAGAAATGGAAGTTTTTCAAGATCGGCCAGATTTTTTACATCCTGGACATCAATGCCTGCCTGTGTGAATTTTCTCCGGTAAAGGGATGAATTGTTGACTGCGTGGGCTAACGTCCATTTAAGCCCTTTCAGCTGTATATCTTCAATTTTCTCTTGTGTTAGATCTCTGGGGATAAATCCCATGACTGCTCCTTTATAATCATCATGGTTTAAGGGTTGAGAACCCGCGTTCAAATGCGCTGACTGCCGACTGGATGATATCCGGTTTTTTCCCGGCCAGCCGCTTTTGAATCTGGGCTTTGACCTTTTCCGGGGGACATGCTGGAGCAGCGGCCATGGCTGCTCCGAGCATGTAAAGATTGACAGAGCCAGGCAGATGGTCTGTTTCAGCCAGAAAATCGGCATCAATACCATATATGCGGGCAGGGCTGCTGCTGAAGTTTTTCTGTTCAGAGGCAGAGGCATTGACCACGGCTTTTCCGTTTTCCTTGAGAAATCCCTTATGGTGGTCAAGGATTTCAGCCTTCAGAGCAATTAAAAGATCCCCGTGTCCCGGACGGATAAGGGGGCTGTTAAACTCTCCGGCTTTTAAATGTGAAATAACAATGCCGCCCCTCTGGGCCATGCCGTGGGTTTCCGATGTCAGAACATGAGATTTGTCAGCAATAAAGGCTTCTGCCAGAAGGCGCGTGATAAACAGAACCCCCTGGCCGCCCACTCCGCTGATGATAATTTCCTGATTCATATTACTGCTCCAAAGGGGAGGCTTCCACCCCGGGTATGATTGATTTTTTAGGACAGACGTGGATGCAGGCACCGCAGCCTGTGCACAGATGATAGTCTATAAAAACACGCTCCTCATCAGGGTCCATCACAAGGGCCGGACACTCAAAATGGGAGATGCAGTAGCCGCAGCCGTCACAGGTATCTGTCACCACAACCTTGTGTTCAGCAGGAACTGATGAAAAATCCTTTTTCAGGGACAGCAGACAGGGGGATCTTGATATTACAACGGCCGGGCCTTTTTTCCGGGCATAGTTCACGGCTTCCTTTAAAAGAGAACGAAACGCCATTCCTTCCATGGGATCACCTGTTTTTAAATAAGTGATACCGCAGCCCTTGACCAGTTTTTCAATGTCAACCCTTGACAGATCTTCGCCAAGAACCCCTTTGCCCGTTGCAGGGGTGGGCTGATTACCGGTCATGGCAGTGGTTCTGTTGTCCAGAATTACCAGAAGAAAGCGGGCATTCTGAACCACCGCATCAATAAGGGCGGGTACACCGCTGTGGAAAAAGGTGGAATCCCCTAAGGTGGCCACAATGGAAGGGCGCCTGTCATCATCAAAGGCATGGGCAAAACCAGCGGCCTGACTGATGGCCGCTCCCATACAGAGCACCGTATCCACCCCCCCGAGGTTCATGCCCAGGGTATAACAGCCGATATCACTGGTATAAATTCCCTTTGGCGCTGCTTTTTTAATGGCAAAAAAACTCGCCCGATGGGGACATCCCGCACAAAGGGTGGGCCGTTTTCCAGGTGCCGGCGTTAAATGGGATGACCCCGGTTCCACAGATAAAAAATCAGCAATGATCTCCTCTATGGTTTCCGGAAGCAGTTCCCCGGTTCTGGGCACATCCCTGCTGTTCTTTCCCTTTACCCGGTCACGGGTCCCCAGCTGCAGTTCAATAATCCCGGTGGTCTCTTCAAAAACAAGGATCTGCTGATGATCCCTGAGAACAGAATCTATAAAATCCGTGTGCAGGGGAAAGGGCTGAATGACCTGGTAAAGGGAAACCTTTTCAGAAACATTCAATTCTCTTATGATATCCTTAACATGGGCTGCTGCCACCCCGGAAACCACAATGGCCTTTTCAGATTCAGGGGAAAGGTTCAGACATACAGGGGCAGTGTCTTTATAGGCAGCAATCTGTTTGAGTTTTTCCTCAAGTGCATTGTGAAGCTGATACCTAAATTTTGGAGTGGCTGCCCATCTCCCTGGATTTTTTTCAAAACCGGCCTGAATGCTGTCTTTTTTAATTTTTTTTCTGAATAGATCCTGGCGTGCATGGCAGACCCGGGTTGTGGGCCGGATCATAACGGGAATTTCAAAGGCTTCTGACAATTGGAATCCAATGTCAACCATCTGCCTGGCCTGCGCTGGCGAGTCCGGATCAAGTACGGGAATTTTGGCGCCCATGGCAAACAACCTGGAATCCTGTTCAGTCTGGGAGGAATGGGGCCCCGGATCATCCGCACTGATAACCAGAAAGCCGCCTTTGACCCCCAGGTAGGCGGCGCTCATAAATGGATCAGCTGCCACATTGAGCCCCACCTGCTTCATTGCCACAGAGGCCCTTAAACCGGCAATACTGGCGGTATAGGCGATTTCAAAGGCAACCTTTTCATTGATGGCCCACTGAACATGGAGGTTGTCAATATTTTCAGCCCTTTTCCAGAAGGCCACCGCCGGCAGAATCTCTGAGGACGGTGTGCCTGGATAGGCTGTGGCCACCCGGCATCCATTTTCCACCAGCCCCCTGGCCAGGGCCTCATTGCCAAGCATCAGACTTAGATCATCCGTTTCCACCACTATAGGTCTTCGCATATGAATTGAGTCCTTCCTCTTATTTTTAGGAGGTAAGATTGGTATCAGTTCACTTGCGAACATCTATAATTATCTCCTTTTTTCTCCAAAAGCTTTAATGCAATGGAATCTTTATTCTTGAGTATTTTTGATCCCCTGGTTATTTTACACAGACTGATATTGTATTTTTCTGCAATTTTACGCTGGGTCATGCCCTTATGGAGATCGGTTAACAGCTTCCATCTCAGAGAAAGCACCTCAAGCTCCCCCGGGGTAAACATTTCCCTGAAAAACAGATCAAGTTCATCTATATCCGTTATGGAAAAAATCTGATTTAGAAAATCCCGGTCAACGCCCACAGGCTTTACTCCTGTACCTATTGCAACTGAAAAAATTAAATTGCAACCCTATCACTCGATCATCAGGTTTTTTTGAATACCGCTGGGGGCTCTTAATCGGCCCTTTCATAAAAACTTGATAAGCGAGTATAAAATCGTATGTTTCTGCACAGAGAAACATACACCAATTAAATTTTTTGGCAACCCTTTTTTAAACCAGATTTTAAATTTCCAGACCAAAATGGGATCAAAAAATTAAGAAGGGGCTTTTGCTTGACTCTTAACAGGGTATGATGGTACTTACATAAAAAAAGTATCACCATATTCTGAAACTTCATGTGCTTCAGGCTGGAAACCATAGAAACTGAAAACCTGAGACTGAAGATCAGGACAAGATTAAAATAAATTCCTGAATCTGGAATCATTAGGAGGATAACCCATGGAAATCATTGGCATTGATGTGGGGTTTGGGTTTACCAAGGCGTATAACGGCTCAAATTCTGTTATCTTTAAATCCATCCTTGGCGATGCCACAGACATTCAGTTCAATCCGCTCATTGGAAAAGACCCGGCCACCTCCAATCTCCATGTAACCATTGATGACAACTCCTATTTTCTTGGCAATTTTGCAGAAACCCAGTCCAGTGTCAGGGACTTTACCCTGGAACAGGACAAACTGCTGTCTGACTTTGTAAAAATTCTTGCTGTATCAGCCACCGCCTGGGTCTGCAGTGAAGGAGACGGCCCTTTAAACGTTGTTTCAGGCCTTCCTGTAGGGTTTTTCAAAAGAGATCATAAAAAATTCAAGGACGCCATCACAGGACATCACGAGATCACCTTTCATCATCAGAATGGAAAGGATGTCACCCGAAAAATTCATATCAACAAGGTTCACATGATTCCCCAGCCCATTGGAAGCATATTCAACCGAATCATGGATGACCATGGAAAACTGACAAATAAAGAGCTGTCCATGCAGAAAATCGGCGTCATCGATATTGGTTTCAGAACAACGGATTTCAGTATTTTTGATCATCTGAAATATGTAGAGCGCAGCTCCACCACCATGGACACGGGTATTTCCAAATGTTTTTCCGTTATTGCTAAAAAACTCAGGGATGAGAGCAATGTCAATGTGGAACTCTACCGGATGTACAAATTTATTGAAAAAGGAATAATTAAAATCAGAGGCAGGGAGTATAATATTTCCAATCTTAAAAAACGGGTGTTTACCCATGCTGCATCGGCCATTGCCTCGGATGTGAACCGGTTATGGGAAAATGACTGGGACATTGACACCATCCTTCTTTCCGGTGGGGGCAGTATGGAACTTGCCCAGTACCTTCAGTCGGAAATTCAGGGAAATATCATCCCCGTTCCAAGCAGCCAGGATGCAAGGCTCAACAATGTTCACGGGTATTTAAAATTCGGCAGATACAAATGGGGATATGCAAAACCTGACCCTCCGAAAAAAGAAAGCGCGGATATGGAGTCAAAGGAAACTGCCGATGAAAAAGACAATACAGACAACAGCACCAGTGATGACCAGCCCACAAAAAACGAGAAGCCGCTTTCCTGGTTGAAAAGGCAATAATAAAGGGGGTCATGAACCGAAAAAAAATCTCAGATATTCTTGAAAAAGTGGAAAAAGGGCAGCTGTCTGCCCAACAAGGCACAGATCAATTAAACCACTTTTTTTTTGAAAATATAGACTATGCCAGAATTGATCATCACAGATCCATAAGAAAGGGATTTCCTGAAGTCATCTTTGGTCAGGGAAAAACAGCCGCCCAGATAAGCGGCATACTGAACGCCATGGCAGATCATGAGGATATTGTACTGGTCACCCGGGTGTCCAGAGACAAAGCCCTTGACATTCAAAACCAGGTCAGAAACACCAGATACGACAAGGAAGCGCAAATACTGGTACTGGAGAACGCGCCCCCAAAAATAGAAGCAAAGGGAGAGATTCTGGTCATATCGGCCGGCACATCAGATATTCCCGTGGCAAGGGAAGCCAGCCTGACAGCAGAGGCAATGGGTAACCGGGTCAGTACCCTGTTTGATGTGGGAGTGGCAGGGATTCACAGGCTGTTTGCCCACAGCGCCCTTATTGAACAGGCATCGGTTATCATTGTTGTTGCCGGCATGGAAGGGGCCCTGCCCAGTGTTGTTGCCGGCATGGTGAGATCCCCGGTGATTGCAGTGCCCACCAGTATCGGCTATGGGACAAGTTTTAACGGCATCACCGCGCTTCTCGGGATGCTCAACTCCTGCAGCTCCAATATTGCGGTGGTCAATATTGACAACGGGTTCGGGGCAGGCTACATGGCCTCTTCCATCAACCATCTGTCCTTAATAGATGACAGTTAACATTCAACAAACCGCTTGTCACAAACCCAAATACAGGGCACCACTCTTTCAGTTCTATGTAAGTACTGGCAACTTTATAGCAGAGACTGAAGTGAATTGATTTTAGTTAAAAAATAAAAAATTATTACTTGACATTATCGTGTAACACCGTATAGTATTTGTCAGACTTGACAACAACAAATAAAAAGTACAAGAAAAAAGAATCAACAACCACGCCCACAGGACGTGGTTTGAATTCGGCCTATAAGGCCGTTCTCAGCAAAACCCATAGGGCCTTGCTGAAGTAAAGGCAGTGCTGTTCCCACAAAATTTATTGTTTAATTTTCTTCTTGATACTTAACGTACTTTCTTATCATTTCAGCATCTATACCTACGGTATCTGCGCAATAACCGGCAGACCAAAAATAATCGCCCCAATATTTTTTAGTACGTAATGACGGAAACTTTTGAAAAACTTGAACCGCCGTTTTACCCTTAATTTTGCCCATCAATGTTGAAATTGAAACTTTAGGTGGAACCTTAACCAGCAAGTGAACATGATCGAGCTGAACATTTAATTCAACAACTTGGCATCCTGCTCTCTCAGTATGTGCATAAATGCTATTATAAACAAATTGACCAATAGCACCTTTTAAAACTTTATATCGATACTTTGGCACAAATACTATTATGATACTGGCAATACCATAAAACATGTGACAATTTTTGAAATCTGCTCATGTGTTTTCTCCTATTTGGATTGCGGGAACAACTCAAGCAGGAAATACACATGGGCAGCACTTTACGCAAAGCTTTTTTTACCCCCGCCCATAGGGCGCGGTTTTCTAAAACTTAATAAAATTAATCATTCATGAATACCATTATTATACTTAACGTCCTTATTTCCCTTATTATCGTAGATGTGATTATAGTCACTCTACGGAGAAAAGGCTGACCAGGGCAAAAAGTATAATAAGAATCAAAAAAGCCGTTATCAGCCTCTAAAAAGCTGATAAAGGCTTTTTATTTTGGAGAAAAAAAAATGAGAAGTGACATTGCCAAAAAAGGGCCGGCCAGAGCCCCCCATAGAAGCCTTATGAAAGCAGCCGGCTTTACCGATGAAGAGATAGCGCGTCCCCTGGTGGGAATCGCCAATTCAGCCAATGAGCTGATCCCCGGGCATATCCACCTTGATTCCATAGTCAGAGCGGTCAAAGCTGGTATTTCCTCGGCAGGCGGAACCCCCATGGAATTTTCCACCATTGGAATATGTGACGGTGTGGCCATGAACCACAGGGGAATGCACTATTCCCTGGCCAGCCGTGAACTCATTGCAGATTCCATAGAGGTCACGGCAACGGCCCACCCCTTTGACGCCATTGTCATGGTGCCCAATTGTGACAAAATCATACCCGGGATGCTTATGGCAGCGGCCCGGCTGAACATCCCCTGCATTGTCATCAGCGGCGGTCCCATGCTGGCCGGCAGGGACCCTGAAAACCACACCCGGAAAATCGACCTGGTCTCTGTTTTTGAAGCTGTGGGAAAACTGAAGACCAACAAAATATCTGAAAACCAGCTGACTGCCATTGAAAATGCCGCCTGTCCCACCTGCGGTTCCTGCGCCGGCATGTTTACGGCCAATTCCATGAACTGCCTGACCGAGGCCATCGGTATGGGACTGCCGGGAAACGGCACCGTACCCGCCCCCATGTCTGAACGAATACGCCTGGCAAAACAAGCCGGAGCAGCGGTTATGAATCTTTTCAACAAAAAGATCACCCCTGACAGAATTCTCACCCGGGAGGCCTTTGAAAATGCTCTGGCAGTGGATATGGCCCTTGGCTGCTCCACCAATACAGTGCTTCACATTACTGCCTTTGCAAAGGAAGCGGGCATTAACATTGACCTGGACATGATCAACGCCATCAGCAGAAAAACCCCACATCTCTGCTCCCTTAGCCCCGGAGGCAGTGACCATATAGAAGACATCTACTATGCCGGGGGCATTCAGGGAGTAATGAAGGAACTTTACACGGCCGGCTTGATACACGGCAGTCCATTGACGGTTACCACCCGGACGGTATCAGACAACATGGAAACGGCAAAGGTAAAGGACAGCCGGGTAATCCGCCCTGTTACCGACCCCTGGCACAAACAGGGAGGCATTTCCGTTCTGTTCGGCAACCTTGCACCGGAGGGCTGTGTGGTCAAGCAGTCTGCAGTCAAGGAAAAAATGCTCACCCACCAGGGACCGGCCCGGGTGTTCAACTCAGAGGAAGAGGCCACGGATGCCATCATGGGAAATAAAATCAACAAAGGCGATGTCATTGTTATCCGGTATGAGGGACCGGCAGGGGGACCGGGAATGCGGGAAATGCTCACCCCCACCTCTGCCCTGGCCGGCATGGGACATGATGAGGATGTGGCCCTGATTACCGACGGGCGGTTTTCCGGCGGGACCAAAGGGGCCTCCATCGGCCATATCTCACCTGAGGCCATGGAGGGTGGTCTGATCGCACTGGTAAAGGAAAATGATCTGATCACAATTGATATTCCAGGGAAAAAAATAGAACTCAGCCTGCCGGATTCAGAAATCAGTAAAAGAAAAGCACAATGGAAAAAACCCGATCTTAAGATCAAAACCGGTTATCTGGCCAGATATGCAAGACAGGTATCTTCTGCCAGCAATGGGGCCGTATTCAAATAAATACGGATGTAACCAGGCTTACACAACAAAACCAAGGGAGAGGAAAATGAAGCTTTCAGGCGCACAGATCCTGGTAAAAATGATAAAATCCCAGCAGGTGGATACAATTTTCGGATATCCGGGAGGCGCTGTTATTGATATTTATGATGAATTGTCCAGACATGACGACCTGCGTCATATTCTGGTCCGCCATGAACAGGGCGCAATTCATGCTGCAGACGCCTATGCCCGGGCCAGGGGATGTGTGGGGGTGGCCCTGGTCACATCGGGCCCTGGAGCCACCAATACCGTTACAGGCATTGCATCGGCCTATATGGACTCCATTCCCCTGGTGGTCTTTACAGGTCAGGTGCCCACGGCCCTTATCGGCAACGATGCCTTTCAGGAAGTGGATATTGTCGGCATTACACGGCCATGCACCAAGCACAACTATTTGGTCAAGGATATAAACAGCCTGGCAAAAATTGTAAAACAGGCCTTTTTCCTTGCCCGGTCGGGGCGGCCCGGGCCGGTTCTTGTAGACCTTCCCAAGGACATCATGGCATCAGTTACTGAATTTGAAGACCCCCAGGACATCAGCCTTAAATCCTACAACCCGACCTATGATCCCAATAAAAAACAGCTGTTAAAAATTGCAGATTTCATAAAAAAAGCAGAAAAGCCCCTGATCTTTGCAGGGGGCGGGGTTGTTCTGTCAAAGGCGTCCAGGGAAATAACAAAATTTGCCAATATGGCTGAGATTCCGGTAACTGCATCCCTGATGGGCCTTGGGTGCTTTCCCGGCTCATCTCCTCTGTGGCTTGGCATGCCGGGCATGCACGGCACATACCGTGCCAATATGTCCATTGCACACTGTGATCTGATGATTGCAGCAGGGGTGAGGTTTGACGACAGGGTTACTGGAAAAATCGAGCAGTTTGCTCCCCATGCCCATATTGTCCAGATTGATATTGATCCCACCTCCATACGGAAAAACGTGGATGTGGCCTGTCCTGTTGTGGGGGACTGCAGAACCACCCTTGACATGCTCAATACCATGCTGGAAAAGGAAGATTTTTCAGGTCTGAAGGAATCCAGAAAGGCATGGCTTGAACAGATACAGCAGTGGAAAAAAAGCTCTCCCCAGCGCTATGACCAGGATGACCAGACAATCAAACCCCAGTATGTCATTGAAAAACTCCATGAGGTTACCCAGGGAAAGGCCATTATCACCACTGAAGTGGGGCAGAACCAGATGTGGGCGGCCCAGTACTACCATTTTGACCAGCCCAACCATTTTATCACATCAGGGGGACTGGGGGTCATGGGATTTGGTCTTCCCGCCGCCATCGGCGCCAAAGCCGCATGTCCGGATAAAATTGTGGTGGATATTGCAGGAGACGGAAGTATTCAGATGAACATCCAGGAACTTATGACGGCTGTGGAATCTGAGCTTCCTGTTAAAATTGTGATTCTCAACAACAGATACCTCGGCATGGTCAGGCAGTGGCAGGAGCTGTTTTACAACAAAAACTATGCCTGCACCAGCATGGAAATGGCGCCGGACTTTATTCGGCTGGCAGAGGCCTACCATGCCACCGGGCTGCGGGCTGAAACACCCGGTGAGGTGGAAGATGTATTAAAAAAAGGAATGGATCTTCCCGGCACTGTGATCATGGAGTTTATTGTGGAACGGGAGGAATCTGTGTATCCCATGGTACCTGCAGGCAAGGCATTAACCGAAATGCTGCTGGTCTAGGAAACACTGCTGCTATAAAAGGAGGTTGAAAGAATGACCCTTGAAAAACATCTGCTGTCCATTCTTGTGGATAATGAACCGGGTGTACTGTCACGGATTGCCGGACTGTTCAGCGGCCGGGGGTATAATATAGAAAGTCTCAGTGTTGCGCCCACGACCAGGCCCGGCCTGTCGCGGATCACCATGGTGACAAAAGGAGACGAGCCCATTGTTGAACAGGTCAAAAAACAGCTGAACAAGCTGATCAATGTGATTACTGTCACTGATCTGACAGACCAAAAATATGTCATGAGAGAGCTGGCCCTGATCAAGGTCAATGCAAAACCGGATCAGCGGGCGGAAATTTTAAGAATCGTTGATATCTTTAGATGCAGGGTGGTGGATGTGGGACTGAACCATTATACCATTGAAGTATCAGGGGACGAGGGGAAGCTTAAGGCGTTCATGCATATTTTAGCCCCCATGGGCATCCTGGAGGTGGCAAGGACCGGGGCCATTGCCCTTGCCCGGGAGAACAACAGATAAATCAATAAGACCAATACATATGATCTGACACTCGATTATCAGGTTTTTATGGAAGGGCCGAGCGCCGCCCCCAACGGTTGCCTGTCAGGAACATTGAGAACCAAAGAAGATAAGACTTTTTCCCTGCCAGGCGTTAAAAAAATCAAGCTGTTTGAGGACCGCAGGCCGCAGTGCCGCCGATTTTTAGCCTGGCAGGGAACGAGTCCTCCGTCGTTCTCGTTCCTGACAGGCAACCGTTGGGAGCGGTGCTATTTAAAAAAATTTGATAATCGAGTGAAACGTTAAGGAAAACCATTAAATGTTTCAGGAACCTAGACAAAATTATTAACATTATAAGGAAAAAGATAAAAATGGGAAAAATAGATTTTGGCGGCACCATTGAAGATATTGTAACAAGAGAGGAGTTCACCATTGAAAAGGCAAGAGAGGTATTAAAAGACGAAGTCATTGCCGTTCTCGGCTACGGGATTCAGGGCCCGGGACAGGCACTGAACATGAAAGACAATGGATTCAAGGTCATCATTGGCCAGCGGGAGAACAGCCCCTCCTGGGACAAAGCCGTAAAAGACGGATGGGTGCCGGGCAAAGATCTGGTGTCAATAGAAGAAGCCGCACAAAAAGGCACCATTGTACAGTATCTTCTCTCCGATGCCGGACAGAAACTCATGTGGGACCGGGTAAAGCCCTGTCTGAACAAAGGGGATGCCCTGTATTTTTCCCACGGGTTTTCCATTGTCTACAAGGACCAGACCCATGTGATTCCGCCCGGGGATGTGGATGTGATCCTGGCCGCGCCAAAGGGCTCGGGCACAAGCGTTCGGCGCAATTTCCTTGCAGGGGCCGGTATCAACTCAAGCTACGCCATTTTCCAGGATGTCACGGGACGGGCAAAGGAAAGGGTGCTTGCCATTGGTATTGCCATTGGATCAGGCTACCTTTTTCCCACCACCTTTGAAAAAGAGGTGCACAGTGACCTTACCGGAGAAAGGGGCGTACTCATGGGGGCCCTGGCAGGCATCATGGAGGCCCAGTACGAGGTCTTAAGGGCCAACCATCATTCCCCCAGCGAAGCCTTTAATGAAACCGTGGAAGAACTCACCCAGAGCCTTATCCGGCTGGTGGATGAGAACGGCATGGACTGGATGTATGCCAACTGCAGTACCACGGCCCGGCGGGGCGCCCTGGACTGGAAACCGAAATTCAAGGCAGCCACCCTTCCGGTGTTTCATGAATTGTACGAATCGGTTGTGTCTGGAAAGGAAACCGAACTGACCCTAAAGGCCAATATGGCTGACAACTACCATGAAAATCTGACCAGGGAACTCAAGGAAATCCATGATTCAGAAATGTGGACAGCCGGCCGGGCAGTGCGCGGCTTAAGGCCGGGCAATAAATAATGGTTTAAAAATAATGGTTTAATTGTTCAGCTCTCTTTTTCTGTGATCAGGGAAAAATGGTGTTTTTGTCATGCCCTGACAGGCGCAATAATGAAAAAATGCAGAGGGCTGAACAATCACCGCATTCAAAGCAGGCGTTGAAAATGCAGAATATACTTTTATACGACACCACATTAAGGGACGGCATGCAGGGGGAAAACATATGTTTTTCCCTCGCGGACAAGGTAAAAATAGCAAAACGGCTGGATGACATGGGCATTCACTATATTGAAGGGGGATGGCCCGGGTCCAGCCCCGGTGCCCTGCATTTTTTTGAGCTGGCCAGATCCATTGAGTTTAAAAATGCAAAATTTACCGCCTTTGGCTCCACCCGAAAACCCTTAGTCAGCCCGTCACAGGATACAAACCTTAGAGAGCTTGTAAACAGCGAAGCCCCGGTAATTACGATTTTCGGCAAGTCCTGGGATCTTCACGTTGAAACCGTGATGAACAACACCCTGGATGAAAACCTGGCCATGATAGAGGAGAGCATTGCCTATCTCAAGGACCACAGCCGTGAAGTCATCTATGATGCAGAACATTTTTACGACGGATATATTGAAAATCCGGATTATGCGGTAAATACCCTTGCTGCCGCTGCAAAAGGCGGATGCACCACCCTGGTGCTCTGTGATACCAACGGCGGCACCCTGTCCCATGATATTGAACGCATCACCAGAGCGGTCATCACCACAATCCGCAGCACTGTTAATCCACATATCAACTTTGGCATCCATGCCCACAATGACTGCAGCATGGCGGTTGCCAACTCCATTTCAGCGGTCAGATCCGGTGCGGTGATGGTCCAGGGAACCATTAACGGATACGGCGAAAGGTGCGGTAATGCCGATCTGACCTCCATCATCCCCATTCTGGCCCTTAAAATGGACAGTCCCTGTATTTCAATGGAAAATCTTAAAAAGCTGAAGGCCCTTTCCAGATTTGTCAGTGAAACCGCCAATATGATTCCTTTAAATGCCAGACCCTTTGTGGGAAAAAGCGCGTTTGCCCATAAAGGCGGAATTCATGTCAGTGCAGTTACCAAAGAATCCAGGGCCTATGAGCACATTGCCCCTGAACTGGTCGGCAACAAAAGACGGGTACTGGTGTCTGAACAATCCGGCAAAAGCAATATTGAATACAAAGCCAGGGAAATGGGAATCAGCTTTGATGGAAAAGGGATAATGGAAAAAAACATCATCTCGATCATCAAGGAACTGGAGGATGAAGGGTTTCAATTTGAAGTGGCTGAGGGCTCCCTTAAAATTTTAATGGAAAAACTCACCAACCAGTTCACCCCCCATTTTGAACTGGAATCCTTCAGGGTCACGGTAGAAAAGGACAAGGAACGGCCCTGCTATGCCTATGCCATGATAAAAATCAGGGTGGATGACAAAACCGTGATCACTGCGGCTGAGGGGGACGGACCGGTGAGCGCCCTGGATAATGCCCTTAGAAAAGCTCTGTCAAAAATTTTTCCGGATATCAATGACATGCATCTGATCGATTTCAAGGTCCGTGTGATTGAAGGCAGTGACGGCACTGATGCCAAAGTCCGGGTGATTATTGAATCCAGAGACGAAAACAACATCTTCAGCACCATCGGGGTTTCAGAAGACATTATTGAGGCCAGCTGGCAGGCGCTGGCTGACAGTTTTCAATACAAACTTTCCTTAAACAGGGCAGACTAGGAGAAAAAAAAATGAACACGGACAACCGCATTATTATATTTGATACCACCCTGCGGGACGGGGAGCAATCCCCAGGGGCCAGCATGAATACGGCAGAAAAGCTTCGGATTGCCACCCAGCTTGAAAAACTCGGGGTAGATGTGATTGAAGCGGGGTTTCCTGCCGCTTCAGACGGTGATTTCAATGCAGTCAAAATGATTTCAGAAAAACTTGAAAAATCTGAAATCGCAGCCCTGTGCAGAACCTCTCTGACAGATATAAACAGGGCCTGGGAAGCCGTCAAATCAGCAAAAAAACCAAGGATTCACACCTTTATCGCCACTTCCGACATTCACATGGAGTACAAACTCAAAATGTCACGGGACCAGGTTGTTGAAAGTGCGGTAAATGCCGTTCAATACGCTTCAAAACTGACTGACAATATTGAATTTTCTGCTGAAGACGGGTCCCGGAGCGACCCGGAGTTTTTATGCCGGATATTTTCTGCTGTGATCGAGGCCGGGGCAACCACGGTCAACCTTCCTGATACTGTGGGATATGCCGTACCTGATGAATTTGCCAGCCTGGTCCGGTATATTATCAAAAACACCAAAAATATTGATCAGGCCGTTTTAAGCGTGCACTGCCATAACGATTTAGGCCTTGCCACGGCCAACACCCTGGCCGCCATCAAAGCCGGTGCGCGCCAGGCTGAGGTGACCATCAACGGGATTGGTGAACGGGCAGGCAATACCTCTCTGGAAGAAATTGTCATGTCCCTGAGCACCCGCCCGAATTTTTACCCGGAAAAAACATCAATCGACACCACAGGGCTCTACCCCATCTCAAGGCTGGTCAGTATGATCACCGGCATCATGGTACAGCCCAACCGTGCCATTGTCGGGGCCAATGCCTTTGCCCACGAAGCCGGGATTCACCAGGACGGGGTGTTAAAAAATCCCATGACCTATGAAATCATGAAGCCGGAAACCATTGGTCTGAACCGGAACAAACTGGTGCTTGGCAAACATTCCGGGCGCCATGCCCTGCATGCCCACATTGCTGACATGGGGTACAATTTCTCTGAAGAGGAGCTGAACACGGTTTTTAAAAAGTTTAAACACCTGGCAGACAGAAAAAAGAACATCCTTGACGAGGATATCGAGGCATTGATCAACGAAGGCGTTCTCAGGAGCAATGAGGTCTTTACCCTTGACTACCTGCACGTTGCCTGCGGCACCACAGTATATCCAACGGCAACGGTTCACCTCCACATCAACAAACGCATGACCAAAGGGACAACCGAAGGCAACGGCCCCATAGATGCGGTTTTTAATACCATCTCACGGCTGACCGACACAAAATCAGAACTGCTCAGATTCTCCATCAGCGCCCTGACCTCGGGCACTGACGCCCAGGGCGAGGTCACAGTAAGGCTCAGGGAAGACGGCATGGTGGCCCTTGGAAAAGGGGCAGACCCGGATATTATTACGGCCAGCGCCCTGGCCTATATCAATGGACTGAACCGGCTGGAGTACCTTAAGGAAAATCCCGTGGTCAAACCTGAAACCATTTAATCCCCATAAAATATCCAACCCAATAAAAAAACCCATGGGTGGATGGTCTCACCCATGGGCTTTCACACATGTTCAAATCAATCACTTGATCGTCGTTCCCGTTCCTGACAGGCAACCGCTCGGGGCTCTTAATCGGCCATTCCATAAAAACTTGATAACCGAGTGACAGAACACCCACTGGAAAGGGGCTATTCAAAACACAGGATAAACCCGCATCATGATTGTCACTTCCGATTAAACCGCAGTAATTCATCCGTTTTCCCTGTAAAGGGCCAGCAGGCCGGACCTGGCCAGCTTTTTTATGCCAAAGGGGCGTAAAAGCATGAGCAGTTCATCTATTCTGTCCTGTTTTTCCGTTACTTCAAAGGTTAAGCGCTCTTTTCCGCTGTCAACCAGTTTGGCGTTAAATTCTACCATAATCGCATTAATATCTTCCCGGTTTTCCGGCAGGGCCTGAACACAGACAATGGCAAGCTCCCGTTTAACCGCCTCTTTGCCCGTCATATCCCTGAGCTTGATCACATTGGTCAGCCGTCTGATCTGTTTCATGCACTGCTCCAGCTGCAGGGAGTCTGCCCAGGTGGTGATGGTAATTCTGGACATTTCAGGATTTGCCGTGGGTGCTCCGCAGATGGTTTCAATATTATAGCCCCTGCCTGCAAAAAGGCCGGTAATCCGTGCTGTAACACCTGGTTCATTTTCCACAAGCATGGTCAGAATATGCTTTTCCCGAGTCATAAAAATCTCCTGTTCTCATTTTCCTTAATGCTGATTATTTGAATTTATCGGCCAGACTGCTGTCAATTACGTAGATACACACCTCATTGGCGCCCTGCCGTGTATAGTCGAATTTTTTTATAAAAAACCGGCAAGAAAACCCCTGAGTCTTTAGCTCAGGGGATGAATTGACGGATTATGATGTGCTTTTCAGCCTATGCGTTTTTGAAAAGCACTTAATCGAGAGCAACAGCATAG
>JAYEJJ010000078.1:0-21242 GCA_034660495.1 Thermodesulfobacteriota bacterium
TTTTAAAGAATTATGAGTCGTAGTGTTTTCAAAGGGTTATATGAGATTGCCTTTTTAAATTGGTGTTATAAATTGTTATAAAGACAGCCTTATGCCAACATTGTAAAAAATAAAAAAACAAAAATTCGGCATCCTTCATAAGTACTTTACACTTTCTGAAACCATTCCTTAATTTAAAGGTGGTTTTACTGAAAAAGTGTAAAGTACTTTTATGCTGATATGAAGGATGCCAAAAATTCCCTGAAAAATAAGGCGACACACAAATCATAATAAAAGTCAAGAAGTATTTTTCGAAAACTCAAGTATATAGTATTTTTTTTTAAAAACAAAGACCCTAAGCACAATATATGGTATTTGTCTGGTTTTTTTATGCATTTAAAATTACGATCCTAAATTTGAATATTTTCAGTTAAAACAATATATTAGGTTTGTGGTGTCAGGAGTTCTGAAATTAGAGACAAATCAATATATTTTTGTCTTTTTAACCGGCTTTCAAATTTTGACACAGCTCCGCCCCTTAGGTTACATCAACGGCCTGTTTTCATGATAAAGATTCTGTAAAGCTTATAGAATCAAGAACTATCACAGTTTTCCGGGGATGACAAGATTTTAAAACTGTAAAAAACACACAAAATACAGAGACAAAATACAAGGAGATCAGACTTTTTGCCCTGCCATGCGTTAAAAAAATCAAGCGGTTAAACAAAAAGGTCTGTCATTGCAAATTTTTCAACATCTACCAGTCCCTTGTCTGTAATTTTTAATTTTGGAATAACCGGCAGGGCCAGAAATCCCAGGGTCATGAAAATATCCTTTAAAGGCGAGCCCAGGGCATTTGCCGCTGAAACAAGGTGTTTCATGGACTGGTTTACCGTTTCAAGGCTGTGCTCTGACATCAGGCCGGCCACAGGCAGGGCAAGAGATGCTGTAATTCTGTTGTCCAGGGCAACGGCAAATCCCCCCTTCATCTCGGCCACTTCTCTTACCGCCCTGAGCATATCTTTATCATTGGTCCCTGCTGTAATAATATTATGGGAATCATGGGCCACACTGGATGCCACAGCCCCTTTTTTCAGGCCCAGTCCGTTTACAAACCCTTTTCCAGTACCGCTGCGGCCGGAATATCGCTCGATCACGGCAATCTTTAGAATATCCCGGTTAGGATCAGACACAGCTTCACCCTTTTTTTCAATGGCATCTGCAGTAAAACAATCTGTAAGTACCTGGTTCTCAAGGGCTTTAATCACCTGTACCCGACTGGATTTAAAGGGGATGGTCAGATCAATTTCCTTGATATCCAGGTTCATGGCCCCGGGGCAGTCAAGTGCTGAGTTTGTAATTTCACCCAGGTACTGCCCGCTCTGTCCTGCCACCCGGCCAAGGGCAAACACCTGTTCCAGGCAGATATCATACAGGTCCCGGAAAAGAACAAAATCAGCCCGTCTGCCCGGTGCAATGGCGCCGATGTCAATAAGACCAAAATAGTCTGCCGGGTTGATGGTGGCCATCTGAATGGCCCGGACCGGATCAATGCCGGAGTTAACCGCCTGGCGGACAATATGGTCAATATGCCCCTGTTCAATAATGTCCTCTGGATGACGGTCATCCGTGCACCACATCATCCTGCGCCAGGTATGATCATTGACCGCAGGAAGCAGATCTGCCAGGTTTCTGGCACAGGTGCCCTCCCGGATCATGATATGCATGCCCAGTCTGAGCTTTTCCAGGGCCTCATGGGTGCTGGTGCATTCATGGTCGCTTAAAATCCCGGCTGAGACATAGGCATGGAGATATTTCCCTGAAAGCCCCGGGGCATGGCCGTCTACACGCTTTTTCTGCCGCCCGGCCACCCGTATTTTTTCCATGACATCAGCATCAGTATAAATCACACCGGGATAATTCATCATTTCAGCAAGGGCAATTATCTCATCTTTTACAAGCATGGCTGCAGTTTTAACGGGGTCAAGCACAGCACCGGCGGTTTCCATGGAGGTGGCCGGCACACAGGACGGCATGGCAAAACAGATGTTCATCAGCTGATGTTCAGCGGAACTGAGCATGTATTCAACCCCTTTGATGCCCAGCACATTGGCAATCTCATGGGGATCCGCCACAATGGTTGTGGTTCCTTTTGCCACAACACCTCTTGCAAAGGCTGCCGGTGTCACCATGGCGCTTTCAATATGCACATGGGCATCCACAAACCCCGGCGAGACATAAAAACCGCTCAAATCAATTGTCTCCTCTGCCTTATACCGGCCAAAGCCGCAGATATAACCGTCTTTGACTGCAAAATCCTGTTTGTTAATTTCACCGGTAAACACATTAATCATATGCCCGTTGCAGAAAAGCGTATCCGCTGGTGTTCGTCCAGCAGCGGCATCAATTTTATCTTTGATATCCATCATATTGTTTTTCCTTTTCTACTCGATCATCCGGTTTTTTTTATGATTGAAACGGGGCTTTCCCGGGGTCTCCCAAAAATAATCCTCGCATCTTACCTGTCTTCCAGATCCCTAAAAAAAATCCACTCCCACCAGCACCATATACCAGACAAGGGGCAGGAATACGGAGGGAAGCATGCTGCCGATTCGGATTTTTACCACCCCGAGCAGATTAAAGCCAATGGCCATGATCAACACGCCGCCCACGGATGACATCTGAGTGATTACCTCAGGCAATAGAAACGGCTTTACAACACCGGCCGCCAGGGTAATGGCGCCCTGGTAGACAAAAACCGGCAGGGCAGAGAACATGACCCCCAGACCAAAGGAGGAAGACAGAATAATGGAAATCATACCGTCCAGGGCTGATTTGGCAAACAAAATCTGATGATTGTTCAGCAGCCCGCTTTCAAGGGCGCCCACAATGGCCATGGACCCCACGCAGAACAAAAGGGTGGCAGTAATAAACCCTTTGTAAAAAGGGCTTCCCCCTGGATCTCCGGCAAATTTTTTCTCCAGCCGTCTGCCTAGGCCCTCAAGCCTGTCCTCGATCATCAGCACTTCTCCTGCAATACTGCCCAGGGCAAGACTGAAAATAACCACAAGCAGCTGATCTGTTTTTACAGCGCCCTTTATCCCTATGGTGATGACGGCCAGACTGACGGCATGCATGATGGTATTGTTGTATTTTTCCGGAATTCCCCCGCGGAGGAAAAGCCCGGCAAGGGAGCCGGCAATGATGGCGGCAGCATTGACTATGGTTCCAAACACGGTTTTCTACCCTTTAATAAAACATGGCCCTGTACAGCAATTCTAAATACGAGGTATTTTAATTGAAAAACGCTCACAAAGACACTAAGATTTTTATTCGACTTTATGACCCTTTGTGTCTTTGAGGCTTTGTGCGAGAATAAAATTAGAATTACTGGGTACTGTAATTATAATATTGAAATTTTTCATAAAGTATATTAAATTTTCCGGCTGAACATATAAAAACTTTATATGAAAGCCGCCAGCCGTCAGTACTCAGCTAACAGCTTTCATGCTTTGTTGTGCCTGTCAGGGCATGGACGTACATAATCGCTGATTATACTTGATATTCACTTTTTTTACCAGCTTTAAAGGTGAGATCTGGTGAGGTCCCCCATGGAAGAAAACATAAAACAGGAAAACCCGGCAGGCTCACGAAACTTTGATGCGACCATGGAAGTGCTGTTTGAAATTTCCCTTGCGGTTTCAAACACGTCAACCCTTGAAGATTTTTACAAAGCCATACACACCTCCCTGGGTAAAATTATCAATGTGGATAATTTTTATATTGCCATGATGGACTGGAAGGAAGACTACCTGTCGTTTCCCTGTTTTTTTGATGAAAAAGATGAGGCATTTCCCGGTATTTTCAATTTCAGCACCACCCCTTCCCTTACCGGTAAAATTATTAAATCCGAAAAACCCATGATGTTCACAGAAAAGGAAATTCAAAGCATCGTTAAAAGCAGGTCAGACGGCCTCGTTGGAACTCCGAGTAAAATCTGGCTGGGCGCCCCGTTAAAGATAAAAAACAAGGTTACCGGCGCCATTGTGGTTCAAAGCTATAAATATGCAGATTTGTATCATGAAACCGATCTGAAAATTCTCAACCTGGTGGCCCAGCATATTGCCATTGCCATTGAAAAAAAGCAGTCTGACGAAGTGCTTAAACAGCAGAGTTCTATTCTGGAAAAAATCCTGGAAACCTCGCCGGTGGGGATCTGTCTTGCGGGAAACCGGGTATTTAAATGGGCGAACACTGAAATGGTTAAAATTTTCGGATACAATGGAAAAGAAGATTTTAAAGACAAATCCACCCAGATGATCTACCCGTCAATAGAAGACTACACCAGGGCAGGAGAGGTTCTGTACTTTGACCTGACCCAAAAAGGCAGGGCTGATATTGAGATCAACATGATACGAAAAGACGGGAGTATTTTTCCGGGCCATATTCAGCTGGGCAGTGCCGATGCTTCCGATCCCATGGCATGGACCATTGCAACTATCACCGATATTTCCATAAGAGAACATGCAGAAGAGGAAAAAAGCAAAAACGAAAGACTTAAAGTGGTACTGGAAATGGCAGGCGCGGTATGCCACGAATTAAATCAGCCCCTTCAGGCGATTCTGGGATATTCTGAACTGATTATGCTGAACAGGGAAAAAGAGTTTCCCTTCTATAATGAGGTGGAGGCCATTCAACGGCAAACCGAACGGATTTCAAAAATCACCAAAAAACTATCCAGCATTACAAAATACAAAATCCGAAAACACCCCGGCAATACAAAAATTGTGGACATCTGGGGATCAGGACCGGACAAATAATTCAGGACCGGACAAATAATAACGATATGACATACTGTTTTTTCCCAATGCCCCTACCCTTCCTTCAGGCGGGAGAGGATGTCACCCCCGGCCTCCGCTCCACATAAGCCTGGCCTTTAAAACATTGAAATAGTTCTGCTCGGAAAAGGAAATCATTTTTACCGCGGTTGCGCTTTTTCTGACAATAATTCTGTCCCTGGAATCAATGTCCAGGCCCTCCTGACCGTCAAAGGTCAGGACAATATCGGTGGGATCGCCTTCCAGCCGGATTTCAATTTCAGAGGTATCAGACACAATCAAAGGCCGGTTGGTCAGGGTAAAGGGACAGATGGGTGTTAAAATAATGCCCGGTACTGCCGGGTGAATGACCGGGCCGCCTGCCGCCAGGGAATAGGCTGTTGAACCGGTGGGCGTACCCACAATAAGACCGTCTGCCTTATAGGTAGTCAGATAGTTGGAGTTGATATAAACCGCACTGTAGGCCAGCCTGGACAGGGCGCTCTTATTGATGACAACATCGTTGAGCACATTCTTGGATGCAATTTCTTCTTTTCTTCTTATCACACTGACATTCAGGCACATGCGCTCTTCAACCTTGAAATTTCCCTCCAGCAGGGCAGATACCGCGTCATACAGATGACTCTCTGTGGTTTCCGCCAGAAACCCCACTTCGCCGAATTTGATTCCCATGAGGGGAATCTCCATGTTGCCGCTCAGCCGGGCCGCTCTGAGGAATGTACCGTCACCCCCGAGAACAATAATACAGAAAAAATCAGAGGCCGGCAGGGGAGAATCAAAATTATCTGCAAAAATAACCTTCACCCCTTTTTCGCTTAACCAGTATTTGAGTTCAGCGGCTTTTTTTTCCGCTTTTTCATCATTTTTGACAACTATCCCGATGGCCTGTTTCATAAGAAAACCACTCTACCTAATTTAAAATTAAAACATGTCAGACAAACGCCCGCCTGCCTGCCCCAATGCCCTTTTTCAGCCCTTTTTGACACACCAGAGCCCCTTCCGGCACAGCGCCGGCATAACCCAAAACAATTCTCACTGTTTACAGACATTAAGGGGTAATATGCAAGATTTTTTTTATTTTGATCATAAACCCGCAGGGACACGACCTGCTTAACATCTGTATTTTTACAGCTTTTCTGATTTCATAACCGGGTTTTTTCTTGACTCAAAGCCTTTGACTCAGTATAAATTCTAGGTTGTTCAGAATAATACCAATAAACTGCAGACTGAAGGGGAAACTACCATGGAAACAACAGTAAAATGGGTTGGATTAACCGCAGCAGCTGTTTTTGCAGCTGCTGTATTCTACGGAACAGCGTTTGCGGCAGACACCATAAAACTTGGCGTAGCCGGTGCCCACAGCGGGGACCTGGCATCCTACGGGCTTCCCACAGTAAATGCAGCAAAACTGGTGGTAAAAAAAATCAATGCCCGGGGCGGGGTTCTGGGAAAACAAGTTGAACTGCTGGTGGAAGACGATGCCTGCAAACCTGAAATGGCAGGGAATGCAGCAACAAAACTGGTTTCCGACGGCGTTGATGCCGTCATCGGCCATACCTGCAGCGGGGCGTCTAAATCGGCCATGGGCATTTATATGGATTCAGGCATTGTGGCAGTTTCCCCGTCTGCCACCAACCCGGATCTGACCCTTTCCGGAGAATATCCCAATTTTTTCAGAACCATTGCCCATGATGCCAAACAGGCCCAGGTTCAGGTCAAATTTGCCACTGAGGTCCTTAAGGTAAAAAAGATTGCCATCCTCCACGACAAGGGAGATTATGGAAAAGGACAGGCTGACCTGGCCAGAGAATATTTTACCAAAGCCGGTGTAAACGTTGTTCTTTTTGAAGGGGTCACCCCGGGAGCCATGGACTATACCGCCATTGTCATGAAGGTCAGACGGGAAAACCCGGACCTGGTGATCTGGGGCGGGTATCACCCCGAGGCCTCCAAGATCGTTACCCTGATGCGCAAAAGAAAGATGAAAACCTGTTTCATGGGCGGAGATGGTGTAAAAGACGATACCTTTATAAAAGTGGCCCGCGAATATGCAGACGGGGTCTATGCAACCGGTCCCAGGGATATTTCCGGCAATGAGCTTGCAGTCACAGCAAAAAAAGAACACCAGGATACGTTTGGTTCTGATCCCGGCGCTTTTTTTGATGCGGCCTATGCAGCGGCCCAGGCCTTGCTCAACAGCATTGAAAAAGCAGGAACTACAGAATACAAGGCTGTTGTAACGGCTTTGAGGTCCGAGCAGATTGAGACCCCCCTGGGAAAAATCAGATTTGACGAAAACGGGGATGCCACGGGCATTGGATTTTCTGTTTACCAGGTAAAAAACAATGTGTTTACAGAACAATACTAACGGCCATGCCTTGACAGGCAAAACAAAGCATGAAAGCTGTTAGCTGAGTACTGATGGCTGAAGGCTTTCCTATAAAACGTCCCTGTCCTGACGGGCACAACTCGAACCGCCCCCCGGGATTACACAATTGTCATATAACCCACATGATGCACAGCATCACAACGAAGAATGGGTCGAAGACGCGAAGCCAACAGGAGAGTGCCGCCGGGGGCTCTTAATCGGCTGTTTCATATAAAAAACAGGTGGATATGGAATTTGATTATTTTACGTACCTTTTCCTGGGCGGACTGACCCGGGGCAGCATCTATGCATTGATCGCCCTGGGATATACCATGGTTTACGGCATTATTGAACTGATCAATTTTGCCCATGGTGAAATCTACATGATCGGAGCCTTTACCGCCCTTATCATATCCAGTGTCCTGACCATGATGGGTCTGCCCGATGCAGCGGTGATCCTTGCCGCTGCCGCCGGCGCTGTGATCTATGCCAGCGCCTACGGGTTTACCATTGAAAAAATTGCCTACAAACCCTTGAGAGATGCCAATGCCCCGCGGCTTTCCGCTTTGATCAGCGCCATTGGCATGTCCCTTTTTCTTCAGAACTATGTGCTGCTGGCCCAGACATCTGATTTTCTGCCCTTTCCCAACCTTATTCCTGAATTTAAATTCTGGGAACCCTATTCCCATCTGCTGACATCACCGGAACTGGTTATTCTCGGGACCACTGTCACGGTTATGGTTCTGCTGACCATTCTGATCAAATTCACCCAGATCGGCAAAGCCATGCGGGCCACCTCCCAGGACAGGATGATGGCCTCTCTTCTGGGCATCAATGTCAACATGGTGGTTTCCGTGACCTTTATCGTGGGCTCAGCCACAGCCGCCCTGGGCGGGGTGCTGATCGCCTCCCACATTGGTCAGATCAATTTCTACATGGGATTTATTGCCGGCATCAAGGCCTTTGTTGCCGCTGTTCTCGGGGGAATCGGCTCCATCCCCGGAGCTGTACTGGGCTCTTTGATTCTGGGATGGACGGAAAGTTTTTTCACAGGATACATATCCAGCGACTATGAAGATGTGTTTGCCTTTTTATTTCTGGTGCTGATCCTGATCTTCCGGCCCTCGGGAATTCTGGGCAGAGCTGAATCCCAGAAAGTTTAAAAAAAAGATATGACCCATGACACGTGCAAAAGATGAAATCAAAAAATCAACGCTGACCGCCCTCTGGTTCATGTTTCTGACCTTTCCCATTCTGGTGATCCGGGTCAATACCGTGGAAAATGAGATTGAGTGGCGCTGGCTGAACATGGCGGGCATCGGCATCGGCACTTTTTTTCTGTCCATGCTCTGGCGGTATATGATCCGGCGCCAGGAGATGGGCACCAAAACCGACAAGCATGACCAGCTCTCCCTGGTTCAGAGACTTTTGTTAAACAGAAAACTTTTTTTCTCTGTTGCTGCCTGTGCGGTTGTATTCACCCTGGCCTTTCCCCATATGTTTTCCATGTACCAGACCAGCATCATGATTTCCGCCCTGATCTATGTAATGCTGGGACTGGGACTGAATATTGTTATCGGCCTGGCCGGTCTGCTGGACCTGGGGTATGTGGCTTTTTTTGCTGTGGGGGCCTATTCCTATGCCCTTCTCAATCTTCACTACGGCCTGGTGTTCTGGATTGCGCTGCCTCTGGGCGGGCTCCTGGCCCTTATTTTCGGCGTGCTGTTCGGCTACCCTGTGTTACGGCTCAGGGGCGACTATCTGGCCATTGTAACCCTGGGCTTCGGAGAAATCATCCGGCTGGTGCTGGAAAACTGGAATGCCTTTTCCTTTGGTCCCAGCGGCATTGCAGATATTCCAAAACCCCCGTTCTTCGGCATTGATCTTTCCCTGACCGGCACCACCATCTATATCTTCTACATTATTGTGGCTTTGGTGATCTTTACCATCTTTGTGATCAACCGGCTGCATAATTCCCGCATCGGCCGGGCATGGATTGCCTTAAAAGATGATGAAATCGCCTGCCAGGCCATGGGAATTGACAAGGCAAAAACTAAACTGCGGGCCTTTGGCCTGGGGGCCATGTGGGCAGGCATGGGCGGTGTGGTGTTTGCCGCCAAAACCTCTTTTATCAACCCGGCCAGTTTCACCATCTGGGAATCGGTTATTATTCTGTGCACTGTTGTTTTGGGCGGCATGGGATCCATCACCGGTGTGCTCTGCGGCGCCCTTCTTCTCATCCTGCTCCCGGAATATTTAAGGGCCTTTGCTGAATTCCGCATGATCATATTCGGGGCGGTTCTCGTTCTGATGATGGTGTTCCGGCCCGGCGGCATGATTGAAAATGTCCGTCAAACCTATCATTTTAAAAAATCCCCGGACGCTGCGCCGGTGGATTCCTGATAAACGGGAATACCATGAAACCGATTCTTGAAGTCAAACATATGGACATGGATTTTGGCGGCCTGCGTGCCATTGACGACCTTGACCTGTCCATTCAGGCCGGTGAAATAGCTGCCCTTATCGGCCCCAACGGGGCCGGCAAAACCACGTTCTTCAACTGCATCACCGGTATTTACAAACCTTCCAGCGGAGATGTGCTCATCTCCAGGGATCAGACCAAACAGGAGCGGATAAACGGGCTCAAGCCCAATATTGTCACCCGAAAGGGACTTGCCAGAACCTTCCAGAATATCCGGCTGTTTGAATCCATGACTGTATTGGAAAATGTCATGATCGGGTGCCACCCCGTCACCCGGACAGGGGTTCTGGGGGCAATTTTCCGGGGAAGTGCGGCCAGAGCCGAAGAAAAATTCATCGTGGACAAGTCCTACGCCATTCTTGAAAAAATCGGGCTGGACAACTATGTCAATGAACTGGCCACCAGTCTGCCCTACGGGGCCCAACGGCGCCTGGAAATTGCACGGGCCCTGGCAACAGATCCGTTTCTCCTTCTTCTTGATGAACCTGCCGCCGGCATGAATCCCAGGGAAACCAAAGCGCTGGATGAATTGATTTTAAAAATCAGGGACGAAGAGAATATTTCCATTCTCCTCATCGAGCACGACATGAAACTGGTCATGAGCCTTTCAGACAATATTCATGTGGTTGATTACGGGAAAAAAATCGGAGAGGGAAGCCCCGAAGACATCCGGAACAATCCAGCTGTAATCAAAGCCTATCTGGGGGAGGAGATCGATGCTTAAGCTGACCCATATTGAAACCTTTTACGGCAATATTCAGGCATTAAAATCCATCAGCATCGAGGTGGGACACGGGGAAATCATTGCCCTGATCGGCGCCAATGGTGCGGGGAAATCCACCACCCTCATGACCATTTCCGGTATTGTGCCTCCCCGGACAGGAGAAATTCTTTTCAAGGGACAGCCCATCCAGGGCAAAGCCCCGGATAAAATTGTCGCCATGGGCATCAGCCAGGTTCCAGAGGGCCGGCGGATTTTTCCCTACTTAACGGTCATGGAAAACCTGGATATGGGCACCTTTCTCAGAAAAGATACTAAGGGCATTAAACAGGACATGGCCTATATTTTTGAGCTGTTTCCCATACTGGCGGAAAGACGGCACCAGGCCGGCGGTACTCTGAGCGGCGGGGAGCAGCAGATGCTGGCCATTTCCAGGGCCATCATGACAAAACCGGATCTGCTGCTTCTGGATGAGCCCTCCCTTGGGCTTGCCCCCATTGTCACCCGGCAGATCTTTGATATCATCAAAAAAATCAACCAGGAAAACAACACCACCATACTTTTGGTTGAACAGAACGCCAATCTGGCCCTCAAGGTTGCAGACAGGGGCTATGTCATGGAAACCGGCGCCATTACCCTGACCGACACCGGGGAAAATCTGCTGACCAACACCGATGTAAAAAAAGCCTATCTTGGCATTTAACCCGGCTGAGGGGATCAGACTATTAATACACCTATGGTTCAAACAAAACAAAAATTCGCTGCCGGAATTATTTCCGGCCTGTCAAGGGGCTGGTCCGGATACGTCTGGCTGCTTAAGATTCTCATCCCCATTTCCTTTGGCACCTTTCTTCTGATCTGGTCCGGATGGCTTTACAGGCTTGACTTTCTCATCCAGCCGGCCATGGGCATTCTGTCCCTGCCCGGAGAAGCTGCCCTGCCCCTTATCATCGGCATTTTAACGGGAATCTACGGTGCCATTGCTGCCATGGCCGCCATGGATTTGTCTGTTGCCCACTATACCCTGATTGCCGTATTTCTTCTCATATCCCACAATCTGGTCCAGAAAAGCATTATCCAGGGACAATCCGGGCTCAACCCCTTTTTTGCCGCATTTTTCAGACTGGCTGTATCCTTTGTTGTCACATATACAGCCGCTTTTTTTCTGGACACCAGCGGGCCGGACATCTCAGGATCAGCTGCAGCTGACCTGGCTCAGAATTCGGCCGGGTTTATGGTCATGTTCACATCCTGGCTCAGGGACATGGCCGGTCTGTGCATACAGATTTTTGCCATTATCATGCCCCTGATGATTGTGCTGGAGCTGATGAAAATTTTTGATCTCATCCGGCATATTGTCAAAGCCATTCACCCGGTGCTGGCCCTTCTCGGCCTGAGCCGCGCCACAGGCCTGCTCTGGCTGACAGCGGCGATATTCGGCCTTTCCTATGGTGCCGCCGTGATTGTTGAAGAAACAAGGACCCAGTCATTTTCCAGGGACGAGCTGACACGGCTTCACCTTTCCATCGGCATCAACCACACCATGGTGGAGGACCCGGCACTGTTTCTTCCCCTGGGCATCAGCCCATTCTGGCTCTGGATACCCCGGTTTGCCGCAGCAGTCATTGTTATTTACCTGTTTCATTTTTTAAATTTTTTCAGGAGAATCAATGCTAAAAGAGCTGTTCATAAAAAACTTTGCAATAATAGATGATATCCGTATTTCATTCTCCAACGGCCTGTCTGTGCTTACCGGAGAAACCGGTGCTGGAAAATCCATTATTATAGAAGCGGTCAACCTCCTTCTTGGCGGCCGGGCAGCTTCCGGTCTGGTCCGAACGGGTGAAGACAGCGCTGAACTCGAAGCCCTGTTTGATATCCCACAGGATTCAGAAGCGGCCGCACTGATGAAGGAACAGGAAATGGACCCAAATGAAGGCCTGATGATCCGGAGAATCATATCCTCAGAGGGCAGACACCGGGTGTTTATCAATGCCCGGCTGTCCACCATGCAGATGTTGAAACAGATAACAAAAAATCTGGCCGGTGTTTCAAGCCAGCACGCCCACCAGGGACTTTTAAAGGAAGACACCCATCTTTACATCCTGGACCGGTTTGCCAAAACCCTGGAGTTGAGAGCCCAGGTCAGCAATCTGTTTCACCAGCTGGTCCCCCTTGAAAAAGAAATCTCAGCCCTTAAAAAGGGAATTGAAAAAACCCGAGAAGAAAATGATTTTCTGCACTTCCAGATTCAGGAAATTGAAACCGCAGCCATTTCTCCTGGGGAAGATGAAACCCTGGAGCTTGACAAAAAGCGCCTTAAAAACGGGGCTGAAATTTTTGATGTTTTAAACCGAAGCGAAATGGAGATCTATTCAGGGGAAAACTCCCTGGTGGAACGGTTTGGGGCCATTAAAGCGGACTTTGAAAAATACGAGGAAATCGATACTGTACTGGCTGAAAAAGGAGAAAAACTCTCCCAGAGCCTGTTTGAACTGGAAGATCTGTCCCAGGAATTAAGAGATCATGCCGCCGGGATTGAACTGGACCCCCAGGCACTGGAAGATACTGAAGCCCGCCTGGACCTGATACAGAAACTCAAACGCAAATACGGCCCCACCCTGGAGGATCTTTTTGAAAATTACAAAAATCTTAAGGACAGGCTTGCTGCCACTGAGCATATTGAAGACACCATCAGCGACCTTGAACTTAAAAGAGATGCGCTTTTAAAGGAACTGGCTGAAAAAAGCACTGTACTGTCAGACAAAAGAAAAAAATCCGGCACCGTCCTTGGCAGACTTGCTGAAAAAGAACTGGCTGATCTGGAAATGGACCAGACCCGGTTTGAGGTATCCATCCATTCAGTACAGGCGGATTCTGAAAAAAACGAGATTGCCGCTCCCAATGGAAACAAGATAACAGAAAACGGTATTGACAGGGTGGCCTTTCTCATGGCCCCCAACCCGGGAGAAGCCTTAAAACCGTTAAACCGCATTGCCTCGGGGGGGGAGCTGTCCCGAGTGGTGCTGGCCTTAAAGGCCGTGCTTTACGACACTGAATCCCTGGGTACCCTGATTTTTGACGAGGTCGATGCCGGCATCGGCGGGAGAACCTCGGAAAAAGTCGGGAAAAAACTCGAAACCCTGGCCGATCAGTACCAGGTCATCTGTATCACCCACCTGGCCCAGATCGCCAAATACGGCAGCCGCCATTATAAAATATCCAAATCCATTGTCAACAACCGAACCGTCACATCCATTCTGCCCCTTGACCTTCAGGAAGACAGGGTAAAGGAAATTGCCCGGATGATCGGCGGAGAAGAGATCACCCCGGCCACTCTGGCCCATGCCAGGGAGATGATCTGCTGAGTATTGAACCGTCCTGAAAGATCTAAGACAATCTAAAATTATCTATCCTTTTCTTCCTGTTTCACAGAGGCAGTTTCACTGAAAAGGAACTTTCAGCCAGAGCTACGTTCTCCACAGGCTTAAAATCCAGTGGGACTCAACGTATGAAAACAGAATACTATAGGAATATAGCTAAATAAAGAGAAAAGAGTCGGAATTAATACAATATTTTAGAGAGCAATTAGCTGAGGTTAGAATACATTATGCTATATTATGGTAGATTTTTGACCTCAGTTACGAACCCCAAATCTCATCCCTTATCGGAAAAATGGGGACATCCCTTTGACATGTCACCTCTGGCCGTGTAATATGCATTACAGTAATTCACATTACAGAAACAATGCAGATTAATACAACCTAAAGCCATGATAAAATTTTACAATAGAAAAGAAGAATTAAACACCCTCATTGATCTTGAGAAGCAGTCTCAAGAAACAGGGAGAATGACAGTTATTACCGGAAGAAGGCGGGTAGGCAAAACTGTTCTGGCGCTTCATTATGCACAGAACAAACCCTGTTTATATTTTTTTATATCCAGAAAATCAGAAACCCAGCTTTGCGATGAATTTCTGTCTGCAATAAAAGAACGCTTTGATGTGCCCGTAATCGGTGAAATCAAAAACTTCAAGGATATTTTCAAACTGCTTCTTACCCTGTCAGAGCGTAAGCATCTGATTTTGATTATTGATGAATTTCAGGAATTTTACCATGTCAATCCTTCAGTTTACTCAGAAATACAAAATCTGTGGGATCTACACAGAAAAAAATCCAGAATGCACCTGATCTTTATCGGCTCGGTATATTCTTTAATGGTGAATATATTTGAAAACAGCAAAGAACCCCTTTTTGGAAGAGCGGACAGAAATCTGTATATAAAACCGTTTACCCCCCATACCATAAAAACCATTCTGACGGATTACAGGGCTTTTACCCTTAACAACCTGTTTGTCCTGTATATTGTAACCGGAGGAATACCAAGATACCTTGAAATCCTGGCAGAAAACAATGCACTGAGCCAGGATGAAATTTTTGACTTTATCCTGCAGAAAAACTCTCCTTTTCTATTTGAAGGCAGACACCTTTTAATAGAGGAACTGGGTAAAGAACACGGTATCTACTTTTCAATACTTGAGCTGATATCAACATCAAAAACATCCAGAAGCGAAATTGAATCAATTATAGGTAAAAACGTTGGCGGCCATCTTGACAGGCTTGAAACCATTTACGGCATTATTGAAAAAATCAAACCCATTAATGCCAGAAGAAACAGCAGGGTTCAAAAATACATGATTAAGGATAATTTTCTAAATTTCTGGTTCCGGTTTATCCAGAAAAACAGATCTGCTGTTGAAACCGAAAATTTTGATTATATCAAAAAAATAATCAAAAGGGACTTTCGGACATTTTCAGGGGTTTATCTTGAAAAACTCTTTCAGGAACTGCTGCGTCTGAAAGGAAACTACAATAAAATTGGAAATTACTGGGAAAAAGGAAATCAGAATGAAATCGATATTGCTGCAGTGAACGATATGGACAAAAAACTGCTTATCGCTGAAGTAAAGATCAACCCTGATAAAATCGATCAGGGCCGGCTGAAAAAAAAGTCAGCCAGACTTGTTGATCATTACAAAGGCTATACTGTTGAGTATGCCGGCCTCAGCATCAGGGATTTGAGTGATTATCTTTAATTTTTCAACATTAAACAACATTAAAACAGACCGACATTTGTTTTCTCCTGACCGGAAAAATTAAAATTCATGGTTAATGCACTGATAGATTTAGATAAATATTCTATAGAATAACACCCGAATCATTATATTGTCAATCTGATTGAAAATCTTACTGTACGTCCATAGCAGAACAAACCTATTTTTCCAGGATTTTTTTGTCCGCCACCCATTGGTCTACTGGTACTGCTCCTTTGACAGAAAGGACTTCTTCTTTTCCACAAAGGCTTTAAGCTCTTTGGCATTATCAAAAACCACTGAATAAAATCCCCTGGCATAGGGGCCGTGGCCGATGAGGGATATCGCTCACTCCCCTTCTACACCGATGAGCATTTCATGATTGGAAAACACCTTGAGTTCCCCGGCCTCGGATACGGTGCCGTAGCGGTTCAAATGAATATTTCTGTGGATAAAATAACCCAGGGAAACAGAAAGCAGAAGAAAAACAATAACAAGAATGCACAGCGGCCGGCTGTGATACAAAGGATAGAAAATATGGTTATGGGCCGAAGAAAGTTTGGATTCAGATAATCTGACTGAAGAAATACAAAAATGGTTATTGAGCTATCTATTGCCTGCGGTTTATTGGCAAAAGCAAACAGAAAAAACAAAAAATCCAGATTTAAAGGAGAGCTATCTCTATGCAAGCGAGAAAGCTCAACTTGAGCTGGAACAACACCCACTAACAGCATCATTGATTCACGAAAAAGAATGGTTGTCATGGGCCAAGTGAATGGTCTCAAATTTTCAACGAACTTCATCGGCTGTTGAGGGTAGAAACGGTTGGTTATCCCAAATCCATCATAATGGAAGAGGGCTGAAAACGAAACGATTGAGGGCTTTAACAATAATCCACAACTACTACACAAAACGATCTGATGGCACTACAGCAGCTGAACGATTGTTTCGGAAAAAGTTTGATGATCCATTTGAATGGATAGTAGAGCATTTTACAGAATTGCCTCTTGATAGGACATCTAAACCACGGGATGTCGTAACATACTGATTTATCATATTGTCCCGGCTTATTCCGTAGCCAATACCTGGGAAGGACAGAGAGGGCCTCCTGTGACACATCGGTCTTTAAATCAGCAACCGGTATATTTTTCTGTTCCGCCAGGGCAGAGAAGAGCTCTTTTTCACTGATCACTCCCATTTTAATGAGAATATAACCGATGCGCCGCCGGCCGCCGGCCTGAACATGCAGTGCCTTTTCAATCTTATCCGGTGATACCAGATTCTTCTGGATCAGTATTTGTCCAAGGGTCTTTTTGTGCGCCATCCTGTCCCCCGCTGTTTTTTTTAATACAAGTAAGTGGCCCTCAATTTCGTAACAGGGAAACTGTCCCTGTATTTCCCAAAGCGTTCCTGTCTTTCAGAAATAAGTAAAGTGTCCCTGAATTTTAAGCATTCCTGTCTTTCAGAAATAAGTAAAGTGTCCCTGAATTTTAAAGTGGTCAGTGAGTTCAGGCTGCTGGGGGTGAAAAAGGCAGGGCCGGCAAGGTCATTCAAAAAACTTCCAAAAAGGTACAACATCTATCCCGTCAACGGTTGTTTCCTGGTTATAAGTAATAATAGTTTTTGAAACAATTGGGTATTGGCCATCGATTTTTTTCAAGCCCCCTACTTCCCGCTTTTCATTCTGATCCATCAGTTCATGGCAGACCTGAATCGCTGCCAGGGAATGGTCTGCATTTTTTATGATAAAATCACACTCAAACCCCTTGTTGTAGAAATAGATCTCTTTGCCGGCCTTACATAATTCACTGAACACCAGATTTTCAAGCAGTCTGCCGCTGTTTGGCGAAAAGGCAAAAGACAGGTTGATAAATCCATTGTCTATCACATAGGGCTTTTTCCGATTGTTCTGCTGTTCTTTTACAGACCAGGAAAAAAGTCTGAGTTCAAACAGCAGATATGCCTGTTGCAGGTATTGAACAAATTCCCTGGCGCTTTTATCATGGATGCCCACGGCCTTTCCCAGAGAGCTGTAGGAATAGGTCGCAGTGATGTTTGAAATCAGATAATAGCTCAACTCCCTGAAGCTTTTTATGTCCCGGATATGATTGTTCGACACGCAGTCTTTCAACAGGATGGATTCGTAATACGTTGAAACTATGTCCCTTTTCAGATCTTCACCGCTGTCATACACTTCCACAAACGACCCGTATCTGAGCATGTCGTCCACCACTGCAAGCACGTCAGACTTCCGGCGGACCATCTGCATATGGGAGGTAATGTTTTTGATAGCCATCACCTCTGAAAAACTCAGTGGATACACCATGCTGGAAAGATACCTCCCGGTGAGCAGTGTGGCGAATTCACCACTGAGCAATGAGGCGTTCGATCCGGTAATGAATATTTTTTCAAACATCTCATTATCATACACTGTTTTTACATATTTCTCCCATCCGTCGATGGCCTGGACTTCATCCAGAAAAAGGTATTGGATTTTTTTTCCGGTCAATTTACAGGCCGTATCGATAATGTCGTAAAGTTTTTCAGGTGACCGGCTGAATTTTATAAAAAAAGGATCCTCAAGGTTCAGGTACAAAATTTCCATTGGGTCTCCCGATGCCGCCAGGTGATTGATCATCAGTTTGAACACCGTGGACTTGCCGCTTCTCCGAATCCCCTGCAATACCTGGATATGCTTTGCTGAAAGCTGCCTGACCAGTTTTTGGAACACCTGTCTCGGGTACAGCCCCCCATAGGGGGTTTCCCAATGACGGTTATGGGATATTAGTATTTTTTCCATATCATAATATACAAAATTATAGTTTATTCCATACTATAGTATTTGATACTATCCGTCAAGAACAACTTTCAGTTAGGATTAACGGTGATTTTGATGCGATGGCAGGTCATGCAACCTGTCTTTGGCCAATTCAAATTCTTCTCTGTATCATTTGTCACATCATCATTTGAAAAGATTATTTCTTCGGCCATGAGAATCATCCGGGCGGGCGTATTTCTAAAACAAAACTTGCAGCTTTTTTTTGGGCATTTTTCATATCCGGCCAAAAGTAGTTTACACTTTTTTAAGCAGGAGTTTTGAAAAATGGGAAGCTGTCTCAGGATAGTGTAAAGCGGGAAATGAAGAATGCCTTTTTTTGACCAGATATTTTTCATTTGAATGTGTTCTTGTAATATTCTATAATTTCAGAGCTCCTGACACCACAAACCTAATATATTGTTTTAACTGAAAATATTCAAATTTAGGATCGTAATTTTAAATGCATAAAAAAACCAGACAAATACCATATATTGTGCTTATTGTCTTTGTTTTTAAAAAAAAATACTATATATAGAAAATGATTATGCATTCAAAATTAGCTGAGGTCAGGAGTTCTGAATTTTAGTTTTTATACTGGAAAAGTGTTCCAAATGTATAGAAAAAGCTGCAAGTATATATAGTTAGAAACAGATTGCGGGTAAAATTGAGTGGTTAACAATATTTAAACGGTTATCAATCATATGAGAAAGCATATAGGAGAAAAAATGATAAATGATCCCCTGTTCAATCCCATCCGTATCAACAGGCTTGATATCCCCAATAGAATTTACATGCCGGCAATGCACCTTGGCATGGCTGAAGACTTTGAGATTAATGACCAGATTGTGGATTTTTATATCCGAAGGGCAAAGGGCAGGCCAGGTATGATCTGCACAGGGTTTGCCACGGTAGATGAATTGTCCGGCAACACCCAGAACATCGGGGCCCATGACGACCGGTTTATCCCGGGACTGACCCGCCTGGCAGAGGCCATCAATCAAAACGGATCTTTGTCTGCCGTCCAGCTCAACCATGCCGGGCGGTATAATTTTTCCTTTTTCCTCAACGGCAGACAGCCGGTAGCGCCCTCTGCCATTGCATCCAGAATGACAAAGGAGACCCCCAAAGCCCTTGACATCTCAGAAATCAAAGAGATTACAGCCGCCTTTGCCGCTGCGGCTGTCCGGGTCAAACAGGCCGGATTCAATGCGGTGGAGATTCTAAGCGGTACAGGCTATCTGATCAGTGAATTTCTCTCTCCTCTAACTAACCAGAGAGAGGATGAATACGGCGGGTCCCTGGAAAACCGGATGCGGTTTGGCATGGAAGTGATGAGTGCCGTCAGAGCAGCGGTGGGAGACGACTTCCCGTTGATTGTAAGAATGAACGGAAATGATTTTATGCCCGGCGGCAATGACAGAAAAGAGCTGATCACCTATGCCCGGGAGCTGGCCGCAGGCCCAGCCGATGCCCTGTGCATCAATGTGGGGTGGCATGAGGCCCGGGTGCCCCAGATTGTCTCCCAGGTGCCCCGGGGGGCCTTTGCTTATCTGGCCGGTGATATACGGGATGCCGTTGATGTGCCTGTGATTGCCAGCCACAGGATCAACGATCCTGAAACCGCCAGAACACTGATAATGGAAGGCTTTTGCGATATGGCAGCCATGGGCCGCAGCCTGATTGCCGATCCTGATCTGCCGGTAAAGGCCATGCAGGGACGGGAAAAGGAAATTGTCCACTGCATTGCCTGCGGTCAGGGCTGTTTTGACCATTTATTCCAGCTCAAACATGTGGAATGCCTCTGCAATCCTCTGGCCGGCCATGAACACAAAGCCTTTGATCAACCGGCAGACATCAGAAAAAAGGTGATGGTGGTCGGAGGCGGGCCCGCAGGGATGACAGCGGCCTTAACTGCAAAAAGGCGGGGCCATGAGGTGTCTCTCTTTGAAAGTACAAGCCGCCTTGGCGGTCAGCTCCACCTGGCGGCAGCTCCTCCGGGCAGAGAAGAATTTGCCCAGCTGGCAGCTGATCTTGAAACTCAGATCGATATTGAAAACATCCCGACATTTCTCAATACCCCAGTGGATCAGGACGTTCTGTCCGCCCAGAAGCCGGATGAGGTTATTCTTGCCACAGGGGCCCTGCCACTGCAGCCACCCATTCCCGGAGCAAACCTGCCCCATGTGGTCGGCGCCTGGGATGTCCTTGAAGGAAAGGCTGCTGTGGGGCAGCGCGTCGCCATTGTGGGCGGAGGGGCTGTGGGGGTTGAAACAGCGCTCTTTCTTGCGGAAAAGGGCACTCTGCCGGCAGACACCCTGAAATTTCTTCTGGTGAACCAGGCAGAACCGGTTGAAAGCCTGATTGAAATGGCCACAAAAAACCGACGAAAAATAGTTGTTCTGGAAATGACAGATAAAATCGGCAGAGATATTGGAAAATCTACCAAATGGGGCATGATGCAGGACCTGAAACGCTTTGGGGTTGAAACGATTCCTGCTGGAAAAGTGGTAAAAATCAAAGAGACAGAGATTGAAATGGAACGTGGCAATCAGGTGGAAACCATTGCTGCAGACGCGGTTGTCATGGCCGCAGGCTCCATTTCATACAATCCGCTGGCATCGACTGCAAAGGAAATGGGAATTGAACACCGTGTCATTGGAGATGCCGCCCAAGTGGGAATGGCCTTTGATGCGGTCCATACCGGTTACCAGGCCGGTGCTGAGATATAATTCAATACCAGCACTGATGGTTAAAACTTTTGACGGACACAAGATTTACATCAGATCGCATTTGAAGTACTATAACTTGATTATCAGGTTTTTATGGAAGGGCCGATTAAAAGCCCCCAGCGGTTGCCTGTCAGGAACATTGAGAACCAAAGGAGATCAGACTTTTTCCCTGCCAGGCGTTGCGACAATCAAGCTGTTTGAGGACCAGTGGCCGC
>JAYEJJ010000079.1:0-4817 GCA_034660495.1 Thermodesulfobacteriota bacterium
TTGCTCAATCGGAAATGCTTCCATTGATGCCGTAAGGAAATATATTGAATCTCAGGGTTAGCGAGTCCGGCAATTCATCCCCTGAGCTAAAGACTCAGGGGTTTTCTTGCCGGTTTTCTATAAATGGTTCGGCCCGATTCTGCCGCAGCCAAAGGTCAGGGGGGCACAAATACTGAAATACCTTTTCTCCATACTTATTCCGTTATTTTTCCTGGCCGCGGTTCTCGGAATCTGGTATCTGAAAAGAGAAGTGGCAAACAAAACTAATTATCTGCAAAAAGAGATTCAGGAGAGGAAACAGACGGAAACAGTTTTGAAGAAAACCCTTGCAGACCTGGAAAAATCCAATGCCGAGCTTGAACAATTTACCTATGTGGCATCCCATGATCTCCAGGAGCCCCTGCGGGCATCCATCGGGTTTTTACAACTGCTCCAGTCCAAATACAAAAACCAGCTGGATGAAAAGGGGGCAGCATTACATTGAACGTGCGGTAAAAGCCGGCCTGCGCATGCAGAGCCTGATCAGCGACCTGTTAAAAGTGTCAAGGGTTAACACACCCAATACATCATTTGAACCGGCAGATCTTACAAAAATACTGGAAGAAACCCTGGAGCAACTGCAATCAACCATCTCAGAAAAAAACGGTGTTGTCACCTATTCAAAATTACCCACCCTGACAGTTGACAGGCATCAGAGTCTATTCCAGAATCTCATTGCAAACGCCCTGAAATACAACGACCATCCAAAACCGGCAATTGAAATCGGTTATGAGGACAAAGGGCATGAGTCATGTTTTTTTGTCAGGGATAACGGCATCGGTATTTCAAAAGAATTCCATGAAAAGATCTTTATGATATTTCAACGCCTCCACCCAAGGCAAAAGTACTCAGGCAGCGGAATTGGCCTGGCATTGTGCAAAAAAATTGTAGCACGGCATTAGGGAGACATCTGGGTTGAATCAGAATCTGAAAAAGGGACCACCTTTTATTTTACCCTGGCCCAAAAAAAGGAAAACAGATGAAACAAAACCCTAATGCATACGCCCTGATGGAGCAGAAGGTTCAGGAGCGCACCAGCGAAATTGAAGCCGCAGCCCATGAATTTGAATCTCTGTTCAACAGCAGCCAGGTGGGCATGATGGTGCTGAAAGGCGGTCGTTTTTTTGCCAAAGGTATTGTTCCCATTTGCGCCCAATGTAAAAGCATCAGAGATGACAAAGGGTATTGGAATAAACTTGAAGCCTATATTGAAAAACACTCTGATGCATCATTCAGCCACAGTGTTTGCCCGGAGTGTGCTGAAAAGCTGTATGGCCATGAGGACTGGTATATTAAAATGAAAAAAGACCAAAACGAGCAGACATGATATCCGGCAATCTCCTGTAATTTGTCGCTTTTCTTTTTTTCCTGATTTAGCGCTATTTTTTTCCTGGTTTTGTACTAACCCCCATGCCTTGACAGGCACAACAAAGTATGAAAGCTTTTAGCTGAATACTGATGGCTGACGGCTGAGGGCTTTCATATAAACATATAAATTCCGTTATGCCAAACAGAACAGGTGAAGTCAACAGCACCATCCGGCTCCTCCCGGCGCGGTTCTTCCCACCCCGTTCTTTAAAGGAAGCCCATACACCTTTCCCGGTGGAAGGGATAAATTCGTTTGGCCCCCTTACCGGTGGCAGAGAAGGTAAACCCTGATAACCGGTACCATGGCAGGTTCCTATTGGAAAAATTCCCTGCCGTACCCCTAAATCATCCGCCCTTTTCCGGCATCAAATTCCACCTTAAAGTCAGTAACTCCCTTATCAAAGGCCATGACCTTTCTTTATCATATTTTAGTATGCCAAATTAATTTGGTATTAAACAATTTAATTATATTCATAAAAATTATATTGACAATCAAAAAACATTAAGCTATAGGTGATCCTGTTAAAAATTAGAAAAAAGACCTGCTCCTGTTAATCCGGAGATACTAAAAAAACCTTGTATTGTGAGCTTTAGATCATAAACTTTAAACCAAAATATTCAGAAAGACATTGAAATGAAAACAAATTGCGATCAGACAGAAAATCCATTGAGAAAGATCTGGGAAATTGACCCCGTATTTATCTGTCCCGTTTCCGGGGTATGTTTTTCCTATGCAGAACAGAAAAAAATATTAAAAACACTCGGCTGCCAGAAATCCTGTGGTTCCCTTTTTGAGATGCATCAGAGTCTCATGGCTGACCTTCAGGATCAGAACCGGCTCTCTGAAAAAGCACAGCGCATCCTTCAGAATAAATATGCAGACTTTATTCAAAGCCACTGTTCAATGGATGAAAAAATCTTCCTGAAGGAATGGAGGGAATCCCTGTTAACAGAAAAAATGGCGCCGTTATTCTACATTGGGATCACTCATAAGGGTTTTTCTACAGAAACCCTGGAAAAAATTTTTGAAGACATTCACATGGCCGGGTTTTCTGCTGTAACAGCACTCTTAAAAGAAGAGCAGAAAACAACAAGAACTGAAGAAGAAAACCAGAAATTAAAACAGCACTTTTCCCGTGAAAAAAAGCGGTTAAAAGCCCTTTCCCTGGAAAACTCCCGTTTAAAAGCATTGAACCAGCAGGAAAAAAACAACAGGTCTTTCAACCCGCCCGGGAAAAAAATCAACCCGACTGACAGGGTAGAACAAATAGAAAGGACTATTAACAGACTTGAAAAAACGATTTATGACCGCGACAGAGAAATTATCCGGCTTGAACGGGAAAAGAGAAAGGCGGAAATCGCCATGTTTGAAGCACGGTCCAGTACAGAAAAGCTGGAGCAGGAGCTCTGTCAGCTGATTGAAGGGTTCAAGCAGATAGAATCAGCCCACGGATGCACCAAAGAAGACTGTCCAAGGTATGATTTTTGTTCCAAAAGGATACTTATTGTCGGGGGTATGACAAAACTCAAAGAGCTTTACAAAAATGTGGTTGAATCCAGAGGCGGTATTTTTGATTACCATTCGGGCCGTATCAGAAATGGAAAACAAAACCTTGAATCCAGGGTAAAGCGGTCAGATCTGGTCATATGTCCGGTAAATTGTAACAGCCACAATGCCTGCCAGAAAGTAAAACACCTTTGCACCAAACACAGAAAGGACATCCGGCTGATCAATAATTCAAGCCTGTCAGCCATATCAAAGGTTTTATCGTCTCCCAGAGCAAAGTAAAAATCCGACCCCTGAGGGGCCGGCTTTGGGTTAAGCCCATAGGGCATTGTTTACGGTGAACTATAAAATCAGTTTGGATTTTAAAGACAATTGACTATAGTCCGATTGGAGATTTTCTTATCAATGCAGTTTGTCTTCCTGGGAAGCGGATAGCCCAAAAAACATGGCAGCATAATCATCACCGTTTTTTAATGGCAGAGCCAATCGTCTCTGACCTGGCCCTGAGGGCCAGGACTTTTACATCCAATTAAAAATCAATATGTCCTGTGATGCTGATCCATCTAGGGGAAAAACACGAACAGCCTCTGTTCTCAATGTCCCCTGGAAAAAATCACATGGATGTCAGGTTGAATGTTTTTTTGAAAGATCCCTAAGGAGGAAAAACCCATGAAACTCAGATTAAATGGCCTATCCGCCTTTGGCATGGCCATCACTTTTTTACTGATTCCGTTGGCCCGTGCCGGTGAAAATGCTACCCGTGCAGGGGAAAACAGCGTAAATGCCGAAGCAATGGTGGTAACGGCCACCATGACTGAAAAAACAATTAAGGATGCACCCGGCTCAATTGAAATCATTACCAGCCGGGACCTTAAGGACATGAATGCCCAGACTCTATCTGATGCCGTGGAAAACGCAGCCGGACTGGCGGTCACAACGGAATCAGGAAGAAACATGCGCCCCTCCATACGGGGTACCGGTACAAAACATACACTGGTGCTCATTGACGGCCGGCGCATGGCTTCAGGTTTTAAATCCTTTACAGGCATGGAGCAGGTCCCCGTTGATATGATCGACCATATCGAAGTGCTTAGGGGACCGGCATCAGCACTTTACGGAAGTGACGCTTTAGGCGGCGTGATCAATATTATCACCCGGAAAACCCCCCAGAAATTCATTCTGGAGGCCACCGGGGAAACCGGCGTGTCCACCTATTCTGAAGGAGAACTGGGCGTTGCCCGGGCTCTTGCAGGCACAGGTTTCAATGACTTTGGAATACTTCTGTCAGGCAGCTTCAGGAATAAAAACGGGTATGACCGGGACGGCGTAACGCCTGACGACGGAGACGAGATCCAGCTGGGTTCCGCTGCGGCACGATTCTCCTATGATATATCAAAAAACCACCAGATACTCAGCGGATTTGAATATATGCAGAAAAACGCCAAAGGACTCAGGGACATCCAGAAAATGGACAGGGAGCGGGATGCCGATGATGACCGCCTCAACCTTTTTCTGGAATATAATGGAAAGCCCGGCGATCTCTCACATATCATGGTACGGGCCAACCATTCCAGCCACGACTCTGATATTGAAATGGACCCGGACACATCAATGATTCCCGGCGCCCTGGGGGATGAAAACAATGCCCAGCGCCAGCTGACCCAGCTTGAAAGCCGGTTTACCTCTCTCTTTCTTGATCACCACATGATAACCATCTCTGCCGAGGGCCGTGAAGAAGTTCGGGAAGACGATACCGGCATGGATGACGACATTACCAATTTCAGAACTCCTGACACCACAAACCTAATATATTGTTTTAACTGAAAATATTCAAATTTAGGATCGTAATTTTAAATGCATAAAAAAACCAGACAAATACCATATATTGTGCTTATTGTCTTTG
>JAYEJJ010000080.1:0-4802 GCA_034660495.1 Thermodesulfobacteriota bacterium
AGTAAAATCCAAATGAACAAACCTGTTTGCCAGGGCAGAAGGCATATGATGGACCACGGATCTATCCTCTTCCCGGTTACCGGCCGCCACAACAGACCAGCCATCGGGCAGTCTGTACTCACCCAGGTAGCGGTCCAGAACCAGTTGGTAGCATCCAGATCGAATTATAATATTTTTTTTTCTTGACGTTTACATAATAAATATATATGTTACTATGTAACAAGATCATAACATGTTAATACAAGGGTAACGATTTATGCAGAACCCATCTGATCAAAAAATTGCAGCGGTAAGAAAGCGTTTTAATTTATCCCTGGCGCAGTTCGGCTCCCTTGTGGGCGTATCCGCTGTCACTGTAAAACGGTGGGAAAACGGGGTAAAACCCCAGAAACATTTTCTGTTTCAGACAGTTCTTGTACTTGGGCTGATAAATGATCCGGATGAGGTTTTTTTTGATCTTGGCAGACAGGGAATTTTAATTGATGAGAAACACTGGGAAGGCTTTGCAAGCCTGATTAAAGCCGCACAAAAAAGTATTGATACGGCAGAGGAGACAAACCTGCCTGCACCTGATGTGGGAAACGCCCTTGTGGCAGGTGTTTCAGGCTTGCTCAGCCTGATCGCTTCAGCTTTTGCCGCAAAAAACAAACTTGGCGAAAAAGCCTCTGCTTCTTTTGCAACACGTATTGCCCAGTTTTTAAAATAGGTCCCGGCATGGGAAAAAGCGATGTCACTGCTTTCCATACATTGGTGAACAGGAGTTACAATGACAGAAATTAAATTAAGAAAAGATGATAAAGACCTGCTGCCCCTGCTGAAAAAATGCAGTACTGATGAACTGGACAACCTGGTGGGGTATATCACACAAAAGGGCGGGGTTTCCTGCCAGCTTAAGCACACAAAGACCTATAATGCCCATTTCCCTGACCATATGGTTTATGCCGATGAAATTTCTGCAGAAATCCAGAAATTCGGGGGAAACACCATATTAAATATCATGCGCAAGGGCAAGGGCGCATATTACAGAAATATTGTCTGGGATGTGGCATCCCGGCTTAAGGTAAAATTTGACAACACCCTGGCAATTGATGCCATTGAACAATTGATTTTATTCAAAGTTCTTGAGATTTCATGGGACAAAATGAACAACAAGGAAAAAGAATTATTTTTAAAAGGCATCATGGAAGACACCGGGAGTGCCAATCTTTCAGGAGGATTCCCCGTATCCCTGGTCACCACTGCAGTGATCGCAGGGGGGGCTGTGGTATCCTACCGGCTCTCACTGGTTGTTGCCAATGCAGTGGCACGGATGACCCTGGAAAGGGGGATTTCTGTTGCGGCCAACACCCTGCTTTCAAGGTGGGTATCAATATTTGCCGGAGCCATAGGCCTTGGAATTACAGCGCTGTGGACAATTTTTGACGTGGCAGGCCCTGCTTTTCGTGTAACAATACCCTGTGTTCTCCACATTGCCATGTTAAGACAGCTTCATATTGTTAAAGCGTCAGGAATTGACCCGGATCAACTCCCCAAACCTGTAGAATCCCCCGTAACGGAAAACGGGCAACCCATTTAATTTTTATAATAAGGAGGCAGAAAATGCTTAGAATCATTATCACTTTTGCAGCCGGTTTTACGCTTGCAAAGCTTACCAGTGACAGCAAGGTCATCCAAAAAACAAAAGAACAGGCAGCTGATACATATAAAAAAATAAAATCAGCATCTAAAAAAACAGCCGGTGTTATTAAAGAGGAATTTTCTTCAAAGGAAGAAAAAACAAGTGCGTAACCCTTATTTGATTTAACCCGATTATCAAATTCTTACCTGGTCTTTTCCAGGTTATGTTTAAAAGGAGGATTAAGCATGCTTAAATATGCACTAAGTTTTGCAGCAGGCTGTGTTACAGCAAAGGTTGTAACAAAGTCAACCCTGAACCATTTTAAAAATGCTGCTTTAAAAAGCTACGTGGTGATCAAAGATAAGTTTTCAAACAAGAATAACCTGGAAAAAATAACTTAAAGGAGGGTATTATGCAGCATTTTCTTGTTTTCAGACCTTTAACATGGCTTGTCCTTGGCGCAACCCATTATCTTGCTTACAAAACAGGAAAAAAATCAGGAAAAAATGAAGCAGGGGATAAACACTTAAAGAAAAAGACAGCTTAATTTAAACTTAATTTAGTCAATAACCAGATTAAGAAAGAAATCATGAAGGGGGCATTCCATGCCCCCTTCAATTTCCTGTATACTTTTCTGATTTGTGCAGACAGCCTCCCGGATATTACCGGGTTAACAGATGGATGCTTTTGAAAAATGGTCCTTGTTTCCTTTTATCTTGACAGGCTCTTTTACCATTTTTCTAAAATGGTCCAGCCCGCAATAGACTCCAGTGCTGTCACGGATCAACACAGATTCTTTACCAAGCAGTAGCTTTGGAATAAGATTAACAATCATCTCCGCACCAAAGGGCAACACAGAAGTAAGATCTCTGGTCTCAATAAACACTCTGCCCTGTCCCTGGAACCGGGTAAAAATTGTGTTGGCAAGCTCCCAGGCAGAGCTTCCGTTAAATTCTCCTGAAAGATTAATGAACAGATCATTTTCAAATTTTTTAATCCTTATTGCAAATTTCAGAGCTCCTGACACCACAAACCTAATATATTGTTTTAACTGAAAATATTCAAATTTAGGATCGTAATTTTAAATGCATAAAAAAACCAGACAAATACCATATATTGTGCTTATTGTCTTTGTTTTAAAAAAAAAATACTATATATAGAAAATGATTATGCATTCAAAATTAGCTGAGGTCAGGAGTTCTGAATTTACGATTCATACCAGCCTCCCTGTTTTATCAGAAATGAGAACCAATCCGGTTGCCACCTGACATGCGGCTTTCCCCATGATACCTCTTACCCCTTCTGTTCTGCCAGGCGTTATGGGAATCAGAAAATTTTTACCTGATTGATCTTATACGTTATGTATAATGTTATTTGTTATGTCAAACTATATAAAAGCAATAATATACTATTTTAAAACAGTCAAGAAAAAAATTTTTTAAAGATAAAACCAGTTAATTCTCTTTTTCAACCCAGATAGAACCACAGGTGTTTTTTTCAAGCATAAGTCGGAGGCCGCCATGGGTTACTATGATAACAGGATCAATCTGCCGGTTTACACTGATTATTTCCGCGGATTTCACTCCCTCGAGTTTCATTATGACACCCGGTGCAATACCGCCGTGCATGAAAACTGCCTTATGGGCTTTTTCACCACCAAGGATTTTTTTTACATGAAAAGGTTTTCCCCTGGCTGCTGCAGAAAACTGAAGGCTGCCATCTCTCATGGTTCCCCAGATTTTTGCAGCAATGCCTTCACTGAGGTGCACCCTTTCAGGGCTGATAGAACCGACCAGGGCAGTATACTCCATAGGCGGAATCCGGCGTATCAACTTAACCTCATCCTTATTCTCAAGTCCAAGGGTTGCCAAAGCATCAGCCAGGCGGGTACCCCCGACAATGCCTTCAATATGACCAGACGTTCCAGGTTTAAGTTCTGCAAGGGGAAATTTCCTGCCGTCGTCCAGGTGGACGACCACTTTGGTTGCCATTCCTCTCCCGAGAACCCTCTCACCTTTAGAGCCTTTCACCTTTACCGGCATGACAAGGATCTCCTCGTCTAGACGGGTTAACAGGTCTTCCTTATAAAGCCCTATGTGCTGAAATCGTAAAAGAAGACCCGGGTTGTCAATTTCGGCAAGTCTGAGGGTTTCATTAAAAGGTGCCTGGTTAAGCGTTGTTTTCATAAATAGTTCCTGTGACCCTTTCTCTTGTAACTGCATCAAGCCGCCCTGATCTCATACCGGCGCCCTGTTGTTTTTAAAACCGGCATACCCTAGTAAGCCAATGGTGCTGGTGTTATGCAGTGCTGCCGCCGCTGCCGGCGGCAGATGACCAGATAAGGCCAGAAGCAGAATCATTGAGTTTATGCCAACTGCAAAATTGAAACAAGTGTCAATACTTTTATAAAAATTTTGAGCCACAGACCTGGCCCTGCTCAAGCAGTTCAGGTCATCGTCCACCAACACAATCTGGGCAGAATCCTTTGCCATATCAGCGCCACCGGACATACAAACCCCTGTATCAGCAGTAATCATGGCAGGAGCATCATTAACGCCATCGCCCACAAAGGCAATGACTGCGCCCTTTCCCTTTAATTCCTGTACAATACCTGCCTTCTCTTCCGGTTTTAATTCCCAGTAGATCTCATCAATATCTTCAAGCTTTTCGGCAACAGCCTGAGCAGTTGTTCTGTTATCACCTGTAAGCACCACCAGATGTTTTATGCCCTTGTGTTTCAAATCTTTTAACACACCTGGGGTTTCAGGTCGGATTGTATCCCGAAGCGCTATAATACCTATAAATTCATTGTTTTTTGCAGCAAATAAAAGCGTTTTTCCCTGCTTCATCAGTTTTTCTGCATCTTTATCGCCCAGGGAACAGTCAATCTTTTCATCATCCTCAATAAAATGTCGACTGCCGACGATAATGGTATCATCGCCGATATATGCAGATACACCATGGGCAACAACAAAATCCACACCCCCTGTTGCAGGAATCTCAATTTTCTTTTTCCTGGCTGCCTTTACAACCGCATCGGCAACAGGATGGGAGTAGTGCTCTTCAGCACCGGCTGCCAGGGAAAGCAGCTGAGTTTCTGTTATCCCGTTAAAGGCCATAAGATCTGTTACATCCATGGTACCGCTGGTAAGGGTGCCTGTTTTGTCAAAAACAATGGTATCTA